>NZ_QHJN01000064.1:0-40484 GCF_003947565.1 Actinomadura sp. WAC 06369
ACCCCCACCCCTTATAACGACCCGCCTCCGGCGTAGGGCTCTGCTTGCAAACTACGTGCGATCATGTCCAGCCGGGTGACGACCGTCCCGCGGACTGCTCTAGGCGCATGGTCGGGGATTCTGTGGCTCAGCGTGCGCTCGGGGCGCGAATGCACGGCGCTGTCCGAGGACTCCTAGGCGGTCTGCTCCCGGGCGGTCGGCGGGCAGCCGCAAGCGGCGCCCGGAGCCGAGCGAGGCTAGCAGACCGCCCCTCAGACACCGCGCAGTCGCGCCCCGTAGGGTTAAGCCCTCGCCGGGAGAAACCCCCGCCGAGCAGGAAGAAGTGTCACAATCCGATGACAGTCTTGCCCGCGCCGTTCGGGCCGACCAGGCCGTAGAACGATCCGGCGGGCACCGTCAGGTCGACGTCGTCGACCGCGACGTGGTCGCCGAACGCTTTGCGGAGCCCGGTGGCGGTGAGCGCGGCGGGCCGTCGTGGTTCCATGCCCCGAGCATCGCGCCGGGCGCGGCTGCCGGGATCGCCCGCGCGGCGGCCGCGACGGTGGACGCCCGCCCGACGATCGGTCGCGCTACCCGTCGACGCGGCGCCGGAGCAGGCAGAACTCGTTCCCCTCCGGGTCCGCGAGGACGTGCCACGACTCGTCGCCGGTCTGGCCGACGTCGGCGTGCCGCGCGCCGACGGCGAGGAGGCGTTCGAGTTCGGCGTCCTGGTCGCGGTCGGTGGCGTTGACGTCGAGGTGCAGCGGCAGCTTGCCCCTGCGGGGATCGTCGCTGCGGCTCAGGACCAGGGTGGGCGGTCGGTTGCCGGTTCCCTCCGGCGGGCCGATCTCGATGACGCCGTCCTCCTTGTCCAGCTCCACGTAGCCGAGCACCTCGCACCAGAATCGGGCGAGTTCCTCGGGGTCGCGGCAGTCCAACACGAGTTCTGTGATGCGGCAGGCCATGAGCCGTGCTTACCCCAGCCGGTTCTCCGCACGCAATCTCTTTCCCTGCGGACGGCCGCCGGTGCGTGGTTCCGCGGGCTCCGGCGCCCGGTCGCCCACCGGGCGCCGGAACCGGGCGTCACCGCACGTTCACGTCGATGCAGGCGTAGAAGGCGTTGGCGGTGTCGGCGACGTTCCACACCGCGAGCACCTTCTGCCGTCCGCTCACGCCGCCGAGGTCGACCGTGTGGGTCACGGTGGCGGGCGGCTGCTGACCGTGGCCGTCGACGACCGCGACCCGCCGTCCGCCGACGTAGTACTCGTAGGTCGAGGTGCGGTGCCGCGCGGTGAACGTCCAGGTGAACGTGGTCGTGCGGCCGACGCTCGCGGCCTGCCACGGCCTGCCGTCGTCGTCGAGTTCGGCGAAGCGCGCGTTGCCGCCGCTGCAGCTGCGCAGCCCCTTCGGCCCTTCGACGCTCTGCGGCTCCCACTTGATGGGGCCGCAGTCGACGATCCCGGCCGCGCACTGCGCCTGGCGGCTCATCGGGGCGGAGACGTAGCCGTGGGCGAACGCCGAACTCGCCGGGACGACCGCGACGAGCGGGGCGATGCCGATCCCGGCCGCGACGGCCGTGAACCTGCGTGTCGATTTCTTCATGCGGGGGGTCCTTGTCTTGCGAGGGGTGGCTTTCCGCCGCGTCACGGAGGTTGGGAGCGCCGTGGCGCGGGGCGGGGACGTGACCGACGGTGCGGGCCGCGGCGTCCGCTCGGGCGCGGCCGCTTCCACCGGCGGCGGAGGGGAGCGGGCCATCGGATCTCCAGTGGATAGGAAACTTTCCTATCGGTTTCTCGGGACGCTAATCCGGGCCCCCGGCGGCGGTCAATACCCCGCCGGATCCGCGGCGGACGCCCGGATCGACCAGTGCAGATCGGCGACCGAACCGGCGACGGGCCGTCCGGGAAAACGTGAAGAACCGACAACGGCCCCGCCGGACCGTCGGCGACATATGCCCGTGGCCCCTACCGGTCGAGGATCAGGTCGGCGCCGCGGGCGATGACCTCCGTCCTACGCCACCGCGCCCAGAACGGTCCTCCCATCCCCGCATCCCTTCGGTGAACCCACACCCCTTTGACCACGTCAGATGGCCATGCGCCGCCATCTCTTCACCTGTTCCCTCGTCGTCGGCTTCGCCGTGTGGGGTTTCTGGCCGGCCGTTTACGCGTACACGTTCGCGTACGGCGAGCGGGCCTCCGCCACCGTTGAACGGTGCGAGCGGCACGGGTCGGGAAGGTTCACCGGGGTGACCTGCCACGGCACCTGGCGCACCGGGGACGGCGAACGCGGTGCGGGCGAGATCTACGGGCTGAAGGGCGAACAGCGTGAGGGGACCGTTCCGGTGCGCATCGGGCCCATGGGCCCTTACGCGAACGGGTGGGACCGCGCGTGGCCGCTTCCGGTGGTGACCGGGGCCCTGACGCTGATCCCGATCACGGTGTTCGCCTGGGTTCGCCGCAGGTACGTGCTGCCCGCCCGAAAACTCTCCGAGGCCCTGCAGGCGGTTCCGGGCGACATTTTCGTGATTTCGTCGCGGGACGGGGTGCGCCGCCCCGACGGCTCCTCGTACGCCGTCCCCGTCGGTATCGGGCCGGAGCCCCCGCCCGGCCACCGTTACCTGGATTTGCCGGGCCGCCCCCGCACGGACCGCGCGCAGCCCGCACTGGCCTCGAGGGAAAGCCTGCACCGGTTCGAGACGATCGCGGACACCGCCGGACGGCCGCTGATGCATGTGGAGCACCGTTCGGACCGTGGCCTGCATCCCGAGCATGTGCTGCTGGCCCCGTCGGGCGCCCCGTCGATCCTGGTCCGCACCGATCCCGGGCGGGCTCACGCGTACCGCCTGCTGGACGGCGCCGGCACCGTCATCGCATCCGCCGGGCCGGTCGAGGGCCGCAACGTGTTGACGCTCGGGCTGTCCGACGCCGCCGGCAGGCCGGTCGCCACCGCCGCCAAGAAACGGGGCCGGTGGGTACTGCGAGTCGAACCGGAGACATCGCCGTTGTGGCGCGACGCCGCCATCGCCCTGGTCCTCATCCGAATGCTCGTCATCAACTGACCGCCCGCCGGGAGGCCCCCGTCTTCGGTGAGGAAGGCCGGATCGGCGGGACGGGGGGCGGCGACGGGAGTGAAGATCGCCGCGGAACCGGAGGATCCACGGCCGCGTCCAAGCTGGACAAACGACGCACAAGTAGCAAAGAGGGGCCAATGCGCCAAGCAACACGGAGCCGGATGGCCCATCGAGCCGCAGCGGGAATGCTGGCGGCGCTGTTCGCCGCAGGCTGTTCATTCAGCGTGGGCGGCTCGGAAGCGGTGAGCAAGGACGAGGTCGCCAAGCAAGCCGCAACGGCTCTGGGGGAGCAGGTCGGGCGAGAGCCCGACGACGTCACCTGCAAAGACGACCTCAAAGCAGAGGTGGGGGCGACCGTACGCTGTGAACTCACGGTGGACGGCAGAAAGCTGGGCATGACGGCGACCGCGACCGCGGTCGACGGCGACAACGTGAAGATGGGCTTCAAGGTCGACGACGCTCCCGGGGGCGCCCCGTCCGCCGCGCCTTCCACTCAGCCCGTCCAGCCCACCGATGTGCCGAGTTCCGGTGGCGGGGCGGGGACGGTGGACAAGGCGGAGGTCGCCCGCCAGGGCAAAGCCGCCCTGGCGGCCCAGGTAGGCCAGCAGCCTGACGCCTTCATCTGCCGTCAGGACCTCGCGGCCCGGGTGGGCGCCACCGTGCGATGCCAGCTCGCCGCGGACGGCAAGCAGTACGGCGTGACGGCCACCGTGACGTCGGTCAACGGCGGTAAAGTCCAGATGAACTTCAAGGTCGACAACAGCCCGAACGGCGGCTGACGTCGACCTTGCGCGCGAGGCCGGTCGGGCCCTCAGCGACCCGACCGGCCCTCCGTCGTCACGGCCACCAACGATCTAACCCCGGCGGCCGGGTGCGGCCGGGGGGTAACGCTCAGCGTTGCTTGAGGTCGTTCACGAGTGCGCGGAACGCGCTCCGGTCGAGGACGAGCTTGGGTCCGTCCGGGTCCTTGGAGTCGCGCACCCCCACGCCGCCCGACAACGCTGCCAGCTCCGCGCACTCGTGGCCCTGGTCGTTGCTCTGCTCAGCCTTACGCCACTGGCCGGGGGCGATGCGCGCGACCTCCACGCAAGCACCGCCCTTGTCGTCACTGTAGTGGGACACGCGCCACTGCTCAGGGGAGATGCGGGCGACTTCGCCGCAACTGCCGCCATGCTCATTGCTTTGGGTGGCTTTGCGCCAGGTGATGGGGTCCATGCTGGCCCGTCCTCGCGAGTTGCCGACGATGAGTCGAGCGTAAGCGGGACATGGGGGTGGGGCCAGAGCCCCGGCCGGGTGCGGCCGGGGCTGACGCTCAGCGCTGCTTGAGTTCGTTCAAGAGCGTGCGGAAGGCACTGCGGTCGAGGACGAGCCTGGGGCCGTCCGGGTCCTTGGAGTCCCGCACTCCCACGCCGTCCGCTAGTCCCGCCAACTCCACACAGGAACCGCCGTGGTCGTTGCTCTGACGAGCTTTCCGCCACTTCAAGTTGGGCTGTTCCATCGCTCCAACGCAACCTTCCGTATGGTTTCGCGCGACTCGCTGACGTTCAGGGTCGCGGGCGGCGGCAAGGTCGTGTGGGCGCTGCTGCCCGAGGAGGACGGGTGACCGACATCCTCCCCGTCCTGCACCTGGCTCCGGCGAGCGGCGGGAGCGGGACCGACGCCGCGGATGTCGTCCCGATGCTGAATGATCCTCGGGACCGATCGTCGCCGCCGTCTCCGAGGAGCGCCCATGCAGCCCACGTTCGCCGACTTCTCCAGCGATCCCGCACTGCTGGCCAACGGCGAGGCGGAGTACCGCGGCTGCGTGTTCGGCGGGAGCCACCTCAAGCTCGAAGCGGGCGGGTCCGTCGGGTTCGTGTTCGCGGTGGAGGAGGGCGAGGAGATCCTGGAGGCGACGCTCAAGGTGACGGCGCTCGTGTCCAAGATGGGGCCGTCGCCGGGGCACGCGCCGCTGAGCATCCTCGTCAACGGCGAGCCGCTGGTGGCGCAGATGACGATCCCCGGCGGCGGGGACCTGCCGCAGACCTGCGTGTTCGCCGTCCCGGGCCGGTGGCTGCGGCCGGGACGGAACCAGGTGCAGGTGCGCAGCGTCGTGGACGCCCGCACGATGCTGTGGCTGTACCGGATCACCGTCGACTCCGTCTACGAGCGGGACCGGTCGGAGCGGGCGCTCGCCGCGGCGTCCGCGCGGCGTTCGGTGTTCGCGTTCACCACCGAACGGCAGGCGCACGGTTCGGCCTCGGGGGCGCCCGGCTGGACGCCCGCGGGCAGGCTGCTGGTCCACATCGACCGCGGTGAGGAGGCGCTGCCCGCGCAGGTGTCGTGGCGCGCCGCGGACGGGGCGGAGGCGGCGATCAGCTTCCAGTCGGCGATGACCGACTTCCACGGCTACCGCCGCGACCCGGACGGCGGGCTGGCCGAGTTCCGGGGCCGCCTCGCGGACCGCTGGGAGTACCCGGACGGCGTCCAGGGCGCTCCGCTGCACCGGTTCCGCACGCAGGAGGGCTGGGGCGGCCGCTGGCACACCTCCGGCGAGCTGCGGCTGCTCGTGGCGGACGGCGGCGCGCCGGTGGAGCGGATCACCTGGCGCGACCAGCGGGAGAACTCGGGGTCCGTCGCGTTCGAGCCGGGCGCCGCGGGCTTCCTCGGCTACTACCAGCGCGTCAACGAAGGGCCCATCGGCTACCGCGGGACCGCCGCGCACTGAACGTCGGGCGGACGGGCGGGAACCGATCGGGCACGCCGATCACCTCGCTCGGTGACGGCGCTGGGCTGGACGGCTCGTGGAAGAGCACGTTCTATCGCCATCGGCGGCGGTGGGGAGACCGGCCGCCTGTCGCTGGGTGCGGGGCCGGCCGCTGTCGGTGCCCGCCCCTACGGTGGGCGCCATGGACGATCTTCCCCCCGCTCTCCCGCGCGTGCTCGCCGAACCGCCCTGGTCACGGGCGCGCGGCGCCGCGACCGCTCCGGCCCCCGTCCCCGGCCTGACTCCGCCGGAGCCCGGCCCGCTCAGGTGGGAGGAGAACGAGCAGGACGGCTGGCGCGAGCGGGCTTCGCTGCTGGTCTTCGTGAAGCGCCCGGACGATCATCCGTTCTGGGACGACGCTCGCGAGCGGTTCCTGTCGGGCGAGACGGACTTCCGCCACCAGGCGAAGGAGCTGGTGATCGGCCCGGAGCGGGCGTTCGGCGACCTGCTCCCGCTGTGGCTGGAACGCGCCGACGAGCCGTCCCCGTACGGCACCCCCAACCTGGACGGACTCGGCGACTACGAGATGACGCCGCTCGTCGCCCACTTCGGCGTGCGGGTGCGCGATCTGGTGCTCCGGGCGGCCCGGAAGCGCCCCGCGGACCTCGGCGAGGCGCTGCTTCCCTACCTCGACGCCGAGGTCGCGCGGCTGATGGCCGACTGGCTCGTCCGGCTCAAGAAGGCGGGCGAGACCGCGCGGCGGTGGCTGCTGCGGCACGGGGCGGACGCCGTCCCCTACCTCGTCCCGGACGCGCTCGGCACGGCCCGCGCGGCGCGGGACCGGGCCGCGGCCGGGCTGCGGCTGGTCGCGGAGCAGTACGGCCGGGACGCGGTCGTCGAGGCGGCGCGCGTCCACGGCGAGGCGGCGGCGGGCGCGGTGGCGGAGCTGGTGGCCGCCGGGGGGCCCGTCGTCCCGGTCAAGGAGCCGCGTATCCCGCGCTGGCTGGACGCCGCGTCCCTGCCCCGTCCGGCGACCGCCGCGGGCGCCCTGGACGACGCCGCGTTCGGCAACCTCGTCAAGCTGCTGATGCTCCCGGAGCCCGATCTGGACGGCGTCCGCGCGGCGTGCACCGGGCTCCCGGAACTCGCCTGGGCGGTTTTCGAGGCGTGGCGCGCCGCGGACGAGCCGAACGGCCACGGCTGGGTGCTGACCCGGCTGGGCGACCTCGGGGACGACGGGACGGCGCGGTCCGCGGCGCCGCTCGTCCGGGAGTGGACCGCGGCGCGCAAGCGCGCCAAGGCCGACCGGGTGGTGGAGGTTCTCGCGCGGATCGGCACCGACGCCGCGCTGGAGCAGCTGAACCTCATGACGCGCCGGTCGTTCCCGGGCGGGGCCCGCGAGGACGCGCGGCTCGCGCTGCTGGACGCGGCGCGGCGGCGCGGCCTCACCGAGGGGCAACTCGCCGACCGGCTCGTCCCGGACCTCGGCCTCGGCCCGGACGGGACGCTGACGCTGGACTACGGCCCGCGCCGGTTCACCGTCGGCTTCGACGAGCAGCTCAAACCGTATGTGACGGATGAAAGCGGCAAGCTTCGCAAGACGCTCCCCAAGCCGGGCGCGAAGGACGACCCCGAGCTGGCGCCCGCCGCGCACCGGCGGTTCGCTGCGCTGAAGAAGGACGCCCGCACGGTCGCCGCCGACCAGATCGTCCGGCTGGAGGCGGCGATGGCGACCGGCCGCCGCTGGACGGCGGAGGAGTTCCGGACGTTCGTGGCGGGGCACCCGCTGATGCGGCACCTCGCGGCCCGGCTGGTCTGGACGGCCGACGCCGACGCGTTCCGCGTCGCCGAGGACGGCACCTTCGCGACCGTCCGGGACGACGTGTACACCCTCCCGGCGGACGCGTCGGTCGGCGTCGCGCACCCGCTGCACCTCGACGTCCCGGCGTGGTCGGAGGTGTTCGCCGACTACGGGATCCTGCAGCCGTTCCCGCAGCTCGGACGTCCGGTGGCGGTGCCGGACGAGCGGGAGCGGGCCGCGCGGCGGCTGGTCCGGTTCGAGGGCCGCACGGTGCCGTTCGGGGCGGTGCTGCGGCTGGCGCGGCACGGCTGGGAGCGGACGTCCCCGCAGGAGAGCGGGATCGAGCCGGGAATCTTCCGGCCGGTCGGGGAGAAGGCGTACCTCGCGGTGGAGCTCGACCCGGGCATCGCGGCGGGCGAGCCGGGTTACTACCCCGAGCAGCGGATCCGGCGCGTGCAGGTCGTCACCGGCCTCGACGCCTGGTGGTGGGCGGGAGACGGCGTCGAGGACCCGGCCGCCCCGCTCCTCGGCGACCTCGACCCCGTGATCGTCTCAGAGGTCCTGGTCGACCTCGCGACGCTGGAGTAGCCGCCGCGGGCCGCGGGCCGAATGCCGCCCGCGGCCCGCGCGACGCCGACTCGCACGGCTCCCCTTCACACGACGTCGAAGACGTTCTTCTGGATGCCGTTGGAGTAGACCTCGTGCTCGACGAGCCGCAGCTTCTGCGTGTCCTTGTCGGTGTCGCTGAACAGGCGCTTCCCGGCGCCGAGCAGCAGCGGGAACACCAGCAGGTGGTAGCGGTCGATCAGTCCCGCGTCGGCGAGGCTCCGGTTCAGCCGCGCGCTGCCGTGGACGATGATCGGCCCGCCGTCGGTCTTCTTCAGCTCCGCCACGTCGTCGAGGGACCGCAGGATCGTGATGTCGCCCCAATCGCCGACCAGGTCGTCCTCGGCGAGCGTCGTGGAGACGACGTACTTCGGCATGGCGTTGTAGCGGGGGAACTCGGCGGTCATCGACGGCCAGACGGCGGAGAACGCCTCGTAGCTGACCCGCCCCAGCATCATCGCGGCCGCCTCCTCCTGCTCGCGGGCCTTGAGCTCGTAGGCGTCCTCGACGAAGTCGACGTCCTTCACCGTCCAGCCGGAGTTGCGGTAGCCGGGCTCGCCGCCGGGGGCCTCCATGACCCCGTCGAGCGAGACGAACGCGGTGCTGATCAGGGTGCGCATGGGAACTCCTGCCACGTGAGCCGTCGGTCACTCCATCGGTGCCCGCTGAGGCAGTGCTACCAACCGCCACCGACAAATCCCGAAGCGCGGGAAGCCGGGTTCGGCGGAGCATCGCGGTGCCATGATCGGATCATGACGTTGGCGCGCATACGGCTCGGTTCGGGTCGTGAGATCGGCTTGGACCGGTTGCAGATCCATTCCACGTACGGCGGTCTGCTGGAGGGCTACCCGAACCCTTCGATGAACGATCGGATACTGACGTCATTGGGCGAGCGCCGCGAGTTCCGGTACCGCACGGCGCCGCCCGTCCATCTGATCGACCCGCCGCGCACGAACCCCTACCCGGACGAGAGGCCCCTGTCCTTCGGCCCGGTGGAAGTGCTCCCGCCGGTGTGCTGCGTCGGCTTCTTCGACTCGTCGCGCATCGCCGCGGACCTCGATGAGGTCCTCCACCGGTCGTGGCTCGACGTGGTCTGGTTCCAGGACGACATCGCCGGTCCGACCGTCGAGTCCGTGACGGCCGCGGTGGTGGATCTGCCGTGGGACGACCTCGCGGAGGACTACGAGCTCTGACGGGCGTCCGGCCCGTCCGGGGACGGGGCGGTCACGCGGGCGGGGCGGCCCGGTCGACGACGAGTTCCATGAGGAGCATCCGCGCCGGCGGGTCCGTCCGGGCGGTGCCGGACAGGCGCATGGCGCCGTCGGCCGCGGCGGCCCGCAGCCGCGCCATGGCGGCCTCGGGGTCGCCTTCGATCTCGTAGTGGGCGATGTAGGTGTCGCCGTCGACGGGCGCGTAGCGGCGCGCGGCGACGATGCCCTCGATCGCCAGCATCTCGGGGATGTGCACCTCGTCGTACCAGCGGTTGTACTCGTTCGCGACGTCCGGGCCCGCCGGCCCGGACTCCACGTGCAGGATCGTCCTCTTCGGCATGCGCGTCCTCCGATCGCGGCCCCGGCCGGACGCCGGGCGGGCGGTGCCGCCGGCGGCGTCCGCGCCGGGGAGGGAGCCGGTCAGGCGTCGAGCTCCTTGACGAGTTCGAGGATGTGCATCTGCGGCGGCGGGTCGAGCTGGATCTTGTCCGAAAGGTTCATGGACCCGTCGCCCATGGCCGCGTTCAGCCGCTTCACGGCCGCCTTGGCGTCGCCCTCGATGTCGTACACCGCGACGTACGGGTCGCCGTCCTTGGTGGGGGCGTAGCGGCGCGCGGAGACGAAGCCGTCGAGCGCCAGGACCTCGGGGATGTGGACGTCCTCGTACCAGCGGTTGTACTCGTCGGCCACCTCCGGGCTCGCGGGCCGGGTGACAACGTGCAGGATCGACTTCGCGGACATGCGCGTACTCCAATCGCGTGGCTCCGACCGGATGCTATATGCGCGGACAGTGCCGACCGGCCGGTGGGTCCGCTCGGATGGTATCCGTATTCTCGAAAAATGAGAATGATGTTCGCGGCCGGTCCTTGCCGACGAGGGTGTCGGGCCCGGTCTCGAACCGGGACGAGCGCGCGCCGTAGACGGCGTAGTGGTCGACGAGCGGCTCGTACGGTTCGCCCTTCCACGACAGGCGGATGCGCCCGATCCCGGGCTCGGCGCGCAGGGCGTGCACCGGGCGGGGCCGTCGGTTCGCGGCCATGCGTTCAGACCTCTCGGTTCAGTCCGGGACGGCCGGCCTCGGTGACGAAGCGGGCGGTCGTGCGGATCGGGGCGCCGGGACGGGTGACGTACTCGACCGTCTTAACCCGCGCGGTCAGCCGGTCCGGGGTCAGGGCGCAGCTCAGGTAGCCGCGGCGCGCGTTGTACAGCTCGACGTGCGGGTTCGCCAGCCACAGCTCGCCGACGGAGTCGGTCTCTGCGCCGTCGCCGTCCGAGGCGATCGAGCCGGTGATCAGCTCGGTGCCGACGGTGCGGGAGTCCGGGTCCTTCCAGTCGGCCTTCAGCTCGGCGGCGACGTGGCGGTGGATGTCGCCCGACAGCGCCACCGGGTTCGCGATCCGGTACCGCTCGAACGCCGTCCACAGCCGGTCGCGGTTCGCGGGGAAGCCGTCCCACATGTCGTTGCTGTACAGCTCGCCGGAGCCGGGGTCGCGGTCGATCTCGGCCATGACGACGCCGGTGCCGAGCAGGTTCCACGTCGCGTCGGAGCGGCGGAGGCCGTCGTACAGCCACTTCTCCTGCCGGGCGCCGAGGAGGGAGCGGCGCGGGTCGTGCCGCTCGGCGGAGTCGTCGATGACCTGCCCCGCCGGGTAGCGGTCGCGGAACTGCCGGTTGTCGAGCATGTCGATCTGCGCCAGGCGTCCCCACCGGTAGCGGCGGTAGAGGGGCAGGTCGGGACGCGTCCTCGGCCACCTCGTACCGGACCGAGTACGGGCGCGCCGGCATGCCGCCGTGCCCGTCCGGGGCGAGCGGGTCCGGGGCGAGCCGGGTCCACAGGACGACGCCGTCGGGCAGCGGGTCGCCGGACGCGACGCCCAGCGCGAACGGGTCGGACGGGACCCTGCCGCCCACGGTCTCGCCGGCGGCGGCCTGTCCGGTGCCGAGCGCGAAGGCGGCGGCGCTGACGCCGGTCATCGCGAGGAACGTGCGGCGGGTGGGCGGGGGCAGGGCCGGGCTCATGCGCGTACTCCGGGGAGGCAGGGGGCCGCAGAGGATCCTGGCTCCCCGGAGTGGACGGCGGCCGTCCGGCGGCCCAACCGGTGATGATCAGAGAACGATCATGGAGTGGCGGGCCGGTTCGCGGCCTCAGGAGGACGGGTACGGGAGGAGTCCGGCGCCGATCTCCTCCCGGCGCGGCGAGGCCGGCCTGCTGGGTGCGGCGGGGCGAGGGGTGCCCGCCGTCGGGGGTTCGGTGCGCTTTCGGGGAGGTCGGCGGCGCTGCGCGGGCCGCGCCGGAGGCTCGATGTGCAAGTAACTCGATATCGAGATAAATTGGAGTTAGCTTGACGTCGAGAGAAATCTTGTCGAAGTTGGGCCGCCCCGATTCCCGGCCGATGGCCGGGCTAAGGCAGGATCAGGGGAGATGAGCTTTCCGTCCCGCCCGGGCGACGCGGGTCACGGGGACGGGATTTCGACGAACTGAGAAGACAGCGCCGCGCGCTCATGTCCCGGACCGGACGCGCGGTGACGACGGAGGAGGAGTCCGTGTCCGCGAACAGCTTCGGCAGCCTGAGCAAGCTTCAGGTGGGCGACAAGTCGTACGACATCTACCGGCTGGACGCCGTCGAGGGCTCGGCACGTCTCCCGTACAGCCTCAAGGTGCTGCTGGAGAACCTGCTGCGCACCGAGGACGGCGCGAACGTCACCGCCGACCACATCCGCGCGCTCGCGGGGTGGGACGCCAAGGCGCAGCCGAGCAAGGAGATCCAGTTCACCCCCGCGCGGGTGATCATGCAGGACTTCACCGGCGTGCCCTGCGTGGTGGACCTGGCGACGATGCGCGAGGCCGTCCGCGACCTCGGCGGCGACGCCTCCAAGATCAACCCGCTGGCGCCGGCCGAGATGGTCATCGACCACTCCGTCATCGTCGACTACTTCGGCTCGCCGGACGCGTTCGAGCGCAACGTGCAGGTCGAGTACGAGCGCAACAAGGAGCGCTACCAGTTCCTGCGCTGGGGCCAGACGGCCTTCGACGAGTTCAAGGTCGTGCCGCCCGGCACCGGCATCGTCCACCAGGTGAACATCGAGCACCTGGCCCGCGTCGTGTTCGACCGCAACGGCGTCGCCTACCCCGACACGTGCGTCGGCACCGACTCGCACACCACGATGGAGAACGGCATCGGCGTCCTCGGCTGGGGCGTCGGCGGCATCGAGGCCGAGGCCGCGATGCTCGGCCAGCCGATCTCGATGCTCATCCCGCGCGTCGTCGGCTTCAAGCTGACCGGCGAGCTGCCGGCCGGGACGACCGCCACCGACCTCGTGCTCACGATCACCGAGATGCTCCGCGAGCACGGCGTCGTCGGCAAGTTCGTCGAGTTCTACGGCGAGGGCGTCGCCGCGCTGCCGCTGGCCAACCGCGCCACGATCGGCAACATGAGCCCCGAGTTCGGCTCCACCTGCGCGATCTTCCCGATCGACCAGGAGACGACGAAGTACCTGCGCCTCACCGGCCGCAGCGAGGAGCAGATCGCGCTCGTCGAGGCGTACGCCAAGGAGCAGGGCATGTGGCTCGACCCGTCGGTCGAGCCGGAGTTCTCCGAGTACCTCGAGCTCGACCTGTCGACGGTCGTCCCGTCGCTGGCCGGCCCGAAGCGCCCGCAGGACCGCATCGCCGTGTCGGAGGCCAAGGAGACCTGGCGCCGCGACGTCCAGAACTACGTCAGCAGCGTCCAGGGCCCGGCCGACGAGGCGTCCAACGAGTCGTTCCCCGCGTCCGACTCGCCGGCGATCAGCCGCAGCGGCAACGGCGACAAGCCCCGCGAGCACGCCACCAACGGCGCGTCCCGCCCGCACAACCCCGTCCAGGTCACCCTGGAGGACGGCACGACCTTCGAGCTCGACCACGGGCACGTCGCCGTCGCGGCCATCACCTCCTGCACCAACACCTCGAACCCGTACGTCATGGTCGGCGCGGCGCTGCTGGCCAAGAATGCGGTCGAGAAGGGCCTCACCCGCAAGCCGTGGGTGAAGACCTCGCTGGCCCCCGGCTCGCAGGTCGTCACCGACTACTTCGAGCGCGCGGGCCTCACCCCCTACCTCGACAAGATCGGGTACAACCTGGTCGGGTACGGCTGCACGACCTGCATCGGCAACACCGGCCCGCTGCAGCCGGAGATCTCCCGGGCGGTCAACGACAACGACCTCGCGGTCACGGCCGTCCTGTCCGGCAACCGGAACTTCGAGGGCCGCATCAGCCCGGACGTGAAGATGAACTACCTCGCGTCCCCGCCGCTGGTCATCGCCTACGCCCTCGCCGGGACGATGGACATCGACATCCTCAACGACCCGATCGCCGACGGCACCGACGGCCCGGTCTACCTGCGCGACATCTGGCCCGCGCCGGAGGACGTCGCCGCGATCGTCGAGTCGTCCATCGGCCAGGACATGTTCACCAGCAGCTACGCCGACGTCTTCAAGGGCGACGACCGGTGGCGCGGCCTCGACATCCCGACGGGCGACCTGTTCGAGTGGGACCCGGCGTCCACGTACGTCCGGAAGGCCCCGTACTTCGACGGGATGGCCGCCGAGCCGGAGCCGGTCGCCGACATCCACGGCGCGCGCGTCCTGGCGAAGCTGGGCGACTCGGTCACCACCGACCACATCTCCCCGGCCGGGGCGATCAAGGTCGGCACGCCCGCCGCGCAGTACCTGCAGGACAACGGCGTCGCGGTGAAGGACTTCAACTCCTACGGCTCGCGCCGCGGCAACCACGAGGTGATGATCCGCGGCACGTTCGCCAACATCCGGCTGCGCAACCAGCTCCTGGACGACGTCGAGGGCGGCTACACCCGCGACTTCACCCAGGAGGACGCGCCGCAGTCCTTCATCTACGACGCCGCGCAGAACTACGCCGCGCAGGGCACCCCGCTCGTCGTCATCGCGGGCAAGGAGTACGGCTCCGGCTCGTCCCGCGACTGGGCCGCGAAGGGCACCGCGCTGCTCGGCGTCCGCGCCGTCATCGCCCAGTCCTACGAGCGGATCCACCGCTCGAACCTGATCGGCCTCGGCGTCCTGCCGCTGCAGTTCAAGGAGGGCGAGTCGGCCGAGTCGCTCGGGCTGACCGGCACCGAGACGTTCGACATCACCGGCGTCACCGCGCTCAACGAGGGCGGCGTCCCCGAGGAGGTCACGGTGAAGGCGGACGGCAAGGAGTTCACGGCCGTCGTCCGCATCGACACCCCCGGCGAGGCGGACTACTACCGCAACGGCGGCATCCTCCAGTACGTCCTGCGGAGCCTCCTCCGCAAGTAACGCGATCCGCGCGGCCGCACGGACGGGCCGCACGGACGGGCCGCACGGACGGGCCGCCTCCTCCGGGAGGCGGCCCGTTCCGCGTCCGCGGGCTCTAGTACTCCGGAGCTAGACGCGAGGTCGGCTCCCGGGAGGGAGGCGCCCGGCGCGGCCGTGGCGCAGGATTCCTTCTGCGGCGGCCGCGAGGCCGCGGAGGGAGGGCGCATGATCGAGGCGCGCGAGCTGGTCAAGCGCTTCGGGGACCGGACGGCCGTCGACCGGCTGTCGTTCACGGTGCGGCCCGGCACCGTCACGGGGTTCCTCGGCCCGAACGGCGCGGGCAAGTCCACCACCATCAGGATGATCATGGGCCTGGACGCGCCGGCGTCCGGGCGCGCCCTGGTCGCCGGGCGGGAGTACCGGCGGCTGCGCGAGCCGATGCGGACGGTCGGCGCCCTCCTCGACGCCCGCGCCGCCCACCCCGGCCGCTCGGCGCACGACCACCTGCTGTGGCAGGCGCACGGCAACGGCATCGGCCGCGCCCGCGTCCGGGAGGTGCTCGACCTGGTCGGGCTGGGCGGCGCCGCGTCCGGTCGGCGGGTCGGCGGGTTCTCGCTCGGGATGGCGCAGCGGCTCGGCATCGCGGGCGCGCTGCTCGGCGACCCCGAAGTGCTGATCCTGGACGAACCGGTCAACGGCCTGGACACCGAGGGGATCCGGTGGGTGCGCGGGCTGCTGCGGGGGCTCGCCGACGAGGGCCGCACCGTGCTGCTGTCGAGCCATCTGATGAGCGAGATGGAGCAGACCGCCGACCGGCTCGTCGTGATCGGCGGCGGGCGGCTGCTGGCCGACACGACCGTCCGCGCGTTCATCGACCGCCACGCGCGGGACGCGGCCGTGGTGGCGTCCCCGGACGGGCCGCGGCTGCGGGCCGCGCTGGAGGCGGCCGGCGGGCGGGTGCGGCTCCGGCCGGACGGCGGCTGGCACGTGGCCGGGCTCGCGGCGCCCGAGGTCGGCGCGATCGCCGCGCGGGCGGGCGCCGAACTGCACGAGCTGCGGCCGGAGCGCTCGTCGCTCGAAGAGGTCTACCTGGGGCTGACCGAGACCGAGGCCGAGTACCGCGGGACGGGACGGGGCGAGGAGGCGACGGCCCGATGACCGGGACGGCGGACGGGACGGCGGCCGCCGCGGCGGGCCGGACGGAGGGCGGGACGCTCGCGGGGTTCGGAAGGGCCGTCCGCGCCGAGTGGACGAAGGCCCGGACCGTCCGGGCGACCGTGTGGACGCCTGCGGCGATGGCGCTGCTCGTCCCCGCCCTGGCCGTCTTCGTCGGCGCGACCGGCAGCCTCCGGCCGGACGACACGGTCCTGGGCGGCAGCCTCACGGGGGCGCTGCTCGGCCAGCTCGCGGCGGCCGTGTTCGGGACGCTGGCGATCTCCGGCGAGTACGGCACCGGCATGATCCGGGCGACGTTCGCCGCGTTCCCCGGGCGGGGCGCCGTGCTGGCGGCGAAGGCGGTCGTCGTCGCGGCCGTCGCGTTCGTGCTCGCGCTGGCGTCGTGCACGGCCGCGTTCGGCGTCGGGACGGTGATGCTGTCCGGCGAGGGGTACGCGACCGGGCGCCCGATGCCCGCGCTGATCGGCGTGGCCCTCTGCCACGCGGCGACCGCGCTGCTCGGGCTGGCGCTGGGCGCGCTGCTGCGGCACGCGGCGGGCGCCGTCACCGCGGGCGTCTGCCTGGTCCTGGTGCCGTCGCTGGTGGCGCCGCTGTTCGGCGACCTGGAGCGGTGGATCGCCGGCGCGTCGCCCGCGGCGGCGCTGCAGAAGCTGTCGCAGACGTCGGACGCCTCGGCGGAGGCCGTCGGGAGCCTCGGCGGGTGGCCGTCGCTGGGTCTGCTGCTGGCCGCGGCGGGCGTCCTGCTCGCGGCGGCTACCGTCGTGGTGAGGCACCGGGACGCGTGACGGATCGGACGGACGGACGGGGGCTGCGATGACGGTCGGGTCGGTCGTGCGGAACGTGTGGCGGGACCTCTCCCCGGCCGCCGGTCCCGCGCTGCTGCCGCTGGACGTCCCGTCCCGTCCCCGGTTCGCGGCCTGGCTGCCGCACGCGCTGGTGTTCGGGGCCGCGGCCGTGCTCGCCGGGTCGTCCTGGCACATCCTGCTCACCGACTACGCGGTGCCGAACGGGTGGGCGGCGGCGCTGGGCGTCGTCCACGCGTCGGCGCTGGCGGTGTGCGTGGTCCGGCCGATGGCCGCCTGGTGGCTGTCGCTCGCGCTGGTGGCGGTGACCGCGCTCGCCGCCGCGTCCGCCCGCCCGGACGGCGGGCCGCTGTGGGCGGGGCCGAGCCTGTCGGTGCACCTGGCGGTGCTCGCCCTGGTCGCGCTGCGGGTGCCCGCGCGCGTGGCGGCGCTGATGTGGGTGCTCACCGGCGCCGTCGCGGCCGCCCTGGCGGTCGCGCTGCCCGGCCGCGACGAGTTCCCGAGCCTCACCGAGGTGCTGTTCGTGTCCGGCACGGTGCTGCTGGCGGCGGCGGCCCTGCGGGGGAGGGGCGACGCGCTGCGCGGGCTCGCGCGGGAGCGGCAGCGGCGCGCGCTGCTGGAGGAGCGCGCCCGGATCGCGCGGGAACTGCACGACGTGGTCGCGCACCACATGTCCGTCGTCGCCGTCCAGGCCGAGGCCGCCCCCTACCGGGTGCCGGACGTGCCGGACGAGCTCGCGCGCAGCTTCACCGTCATCCGCGAGAACGCGCTGGAGGCGATCGACGAACTGCACCGCGTCCTCGGGCTGCTCCGGGAGGGCGACGGCCAGGCGGGCCCGGCCGCCGACGCGGCGCCGCAGCCCACCCTGGACGGACTGGACGGCCTCGTCGACGGCCTCCGCGCGGCCGGCCTGGACGTCGAGCTGCGGGTGTCGGGGCCGCGGCCCGCGACGACGCCCGCGCTGGAGGTGTCGGCGTACCGGATCGTGCAGGAGGCGCTGAGCAACGTCCTGCGGCACGCGCCGGGCGCCGCCGCCCGGGTCGCGGTCGCCCACCGCCCGGACCGCGTCGAGCTGACGGTCGACAACGGCCCGCCCGCGCGGCCGCCGGCGCCGCCGGCGGGCCGCACCGGCCACGGGATACTGGGGATGCGGGAACGGGCCGCGATGCTGGGCGGCGAGCTCGCCGCGGGCCCGCGCCCGGACGGCGGCTTCACCGTGACCGCCGTGCTCCCGGCGGGAAAGGAGGGTCCCCGGTGACCGTCAGGGTGCTGCTCGCCGACGACCAGGACATGGTCCGCGAGGGGTTCTCGGTGCTGCTCGGCGCGCAGCCCGGCATCGAGGTGGTCGGCGAGGCCGCCGACGGGCGCGAGGCCGTCGCGAAGACCGCCGAGCTGGCGCCGGACGTCGTCCTGATGGACGTCCGCATGCCCGGCATGGACGGGCTGGAGGCGACCCGGCGGATCTCCGCGACGACCCGGGTCATCGTCCTCACGACGTTCGACCTGGACGAGTACGTGTACGGGGCGCTGCGCGCGGGCGCCGCCGGGTTCCTGCTGAAGAAGGCGTCCGCCGGGGCGCTGGCCGAGGCGGTGCGGGTCGTGGCGGCCGGGGAGGCGCTGCTGGCGCCGTCGGTCACCCGGCGGCTGATCGCCGAGTTCACCCGGCTCGGCGGGCCCCGCGCGCCCCGCCGCGAGCGGCTCGGGCGGCTCACCGGGCGGGAGACCGAGGTGCTGACGCTCGTCGCGCACGGCCTGTCGAACGCCGAGATCGCCGCGCGGCTGGTGCTGGCCGAGCAGACCGTGAAGACGCACGTCAGCAACATCCTCGCCAAGCTCGACCTGCGCGACCGCACCCAGGCGGTCGTCCACGCCTACGAGACCGGCCTCGTCCGGCCGGGCCCCGAGGCGCGCTGACCGTCCGGCACCTCAGTGGCCGGCGGCGAGGCGCAGCCCGAAGCCGATGAACGCGACCCCGGTGACCTGCTGGAGGCGGCGCTTCACGGACGGGCGCGCGAGCGTGCGGCGCGCGGCGCCCGCGGCGCACACGAGCAGGGCGCACCACGCGAGCCCCTCGGCGATGTGGATGACGGCGAACAGCATGCTGGTGCCGAACACCGGGGCGTCCGCGGGGAGGAACTGCGGCAGCAGGCTCATGTAGAACACGCCGATCTTCGGGTTGAGCAGGTTCGTGACGAGCCCGGTGCGGTACGCGGCGGCGCCCGCGGGCTGCGGCTCCGGGACGTCCCCGCCCGCGCCGGCCTTCCGGCGGGCCCGCCAGAGCGCCTGCCCGCCGAGCCACAGCAGGTAGCAGGCGCCCGCGATGCGCAGCACGTCGAACGCGAACCGGGACGCCGCCAGCAGCGCCGTCAGCCCCGCCGCGCTCGCCGCGCCCCAGCACAGCAGCCCGGACGCGATGCCCGCCGCGGCGAGGAGCCCCGTCCGGCGCCCGCCCGCGACGGTGGTGCGCAGCACCAGCATCGTGTCCAGGCCGGGCGTGATCGTGACCAGGGCGGCGACGGCCGCGAAGGCCAGACATGCGCTGAGCATTCCGACATTCTGCCAACGATCCGCGGGTCGCGCGGGCATCGTCGCCGCCCGCACGGTTACATCGCAGGCATGGCTGACACCACGAAGAAGATCGGCGACCTGGACGTCTCGGGGCTGTGCCTCGGCGGCAACGTGTTCGGCTGGACGGCCGACCGCGACACCTCCTTCCAGATCCTGGACGCCTACGCGGCGTCCGGCGGCACCTTCATCGACACCGCCGACTCCTACATGGCCTCCGCGCCCGGGAACAGCGGCGGGGAGTCGGAGGAGATCATCGGGGAGTGGACGGCGGCGCGCGGCACCCGCGACGACGTCGTCATCGCGACCAAGGTCGGCAGGCACCCGCGGCGGGAGGGGCTCTCCGCGGCGAACATCGAGGCGGCGGCGGAGGACTCGCTGCGGCGGCTGCGCACCGACCGCATCGACCTCTACTACACGCACTTCGACGACGAGTCCGTGCCCGTCGAGGAGATCATGACGGCGCTGGACGGCCTCGTGCGGGCCGGGAAGGTCCGGCAGATCGCCGTGTCGAACATCGGGCTCGACCGGCTGGAGGCGTCCCTGGAGTTCAGCGAGCGGGAGGGGACGGCCAAGTACGTCGGCATCCAGCCGCACTACAACCTCGTGTCCCGCGACACCTACGAGGGGCCCCGGCGCGACATCGCCCGGCGGCACGGCCTGGCCTGCATGCCGTACTACGGCCTCGCCTCCGGGTTCCTCACGGGCAAGTACCGTCCGGACACCGAGGTCGACAGCGCGCGCGCCGGGAAGGCGGCGAAGCACCTGGAGACCGAGCGCGGACGCAGAGTGCTCCAGGCCCTCGACGAGGTCGCCCAGGAGTCGGGCAAGTCCCACGCGACCGTCGCGCTCGCGTGGCTGGCCGCCCAGCCGACCGTCGTCGCGCCCATCGCCAGCGCCCGCACGATGGAGCAGCTCCCGCCGCTGCTGGACGTCCCGGGCACCGTGCTCACCGAGGACCAGCTGAGCCGCCTCACCGAGGCGTCCGCCTGACTTGTATCGTTCCACGGCGTGAATCCCGATTTCTTGATCATCGGGGGAGCGGCGGCGCTGCTCGGCGCGATCGTGCAGGGCAGCGTCGGCCTCGGCGTCGGCCTGGTCGCCACCCCGGTCGTGACGATGCTGTACCCGTCGCTGATGCCGGGCGCGATCCTGGTGGTCGCGGCCGTCCTGCCCCTGGCGACCCTCGCGCACGAGGCCCGGCACGTCGAACTGCGCGGCCTCGGCTGGGCGTTCGGCGGCCGCGCCGCCGGGACGCCGCTCGGGGTGTGGCTGGTGGCCGCCGTGCCCGCCCGCGCCCTCGGCGTCGCCGTCGGTCTCTTCGTGCTGGCCGCGCTCGCCGCCACCGCCTGGACGCGGGACGTGCCGCGCAACCGCCGCACGCTGACCGCCGCGGGCGTCGTCGCGGGCACCGCCGGCACCGCGTCCGGCATCGGCGGCCCGCCGATGGCGCTGCTGTACCAGCGCGAGAGCGGCCCCCGGGTCCGCGCCACCCTCGCGCTGTTCTTCGTCGGCGGGTGCCTGCTGTCGCTGGCGACCCTCGCCGCGTTCGGACGGCTCCCCGGCGAGCAGGTCGCCGCCGGGTGCGCGCTCGTCCCGTTCGTCCTGGCCGGGTTCCTCGCGGCGGCCCCGCTCCGCCGCTACCTGGACGCCGGGCGCCTCCGCCGCGCGCTGCTGGCGGTCGTCGGCGCGTCCGCGATGCTGCTGATCGTCCGTAATCTGATGTGATGCGCCCGACGAAGGCCGATCTGGAGGCCGCCCGCGACCGTGTCATCCCCGACGTCCTGCCCGCCCCCGGCGGCGCGCTCCGCGTGCTGTTCAGCGGCATCAACCCCGGCCTGTACTCCGGCGCGACCGGCCACCACTTCGCCCGTCCGGGCAACCGCTTCTGGCCCGCGCTGCACCGCTCCGGCTTCACCGACCGGCTCCTCGACCCGTCCGAGCAGCACCTGCTGCCCGCGTTCGGCCTCGGCATCACCAACCTCGCGCAGCGCACCACGGCCCGCGCCGACGAGCTGACCGCCGACGAGCTCCGCGACGGCGGCCGCCGCCTGCGGGCCCTCGTCGACCGGTACCGCCCCGCCTACCTCGCGGTCGCGGGCGTCACCGCCTACCGCACCGCGTTCGGACGTCCGCGCACGGAGATCGGCCCGCAGGACGACCTGTTCGGTTCCGCCCGCGTGTGGGTGCTGCCGAACCCGAGCGGCCTCAACGCGAGCTGGTCCCTCGACCGGATCGCGGGCGAGTTCGCCCGCCTCCGCGAAGCCGCCGACGCGGCCGCCGACGAAGCCGCCGGCGCGGGTTAACCGGCCGGGTTCGCCGCGGCCGCCGTGAGCATCGTCTCAACCTCGGCGACGAGCGACGCCGACGGCTCCCACAGGTCGGTGCGGCCGAGCGCGACGATCGGCCGGGGCAGCGCCCGGACGTCCGCCAGGTGCCAGTGGTGCCTGCCCGGCTCGGCCCACGGGCCGCACGCGCACGCGTCCGCGCCGCCGCGCGGCCGCCCGGACGGGCCGCCGGCCGGGCCGACGGTCGCGGAGCAGACGGCGGCGAGGTCGGCGACGGCGATGGCCGCGCCGATCGCGGCGAGCGGGTCCCGCGGGTCCCACCCGGCGGCCTGCACGAGCGGGGAGTCGCACGCCGACAGGTCGACCCGCATGGACGCGTGGATCAGCAGCGGCCCGCGGTAGGCGGTCGGCGCGCCCTGGTTCGAGACGCTCTTGCCGCCGCGCGCGATCGCGAACGCCCAGGGCTGCTGAACACTTATCGCCTGCACGCGGTCACCTCCAGTGCTCGACCGTCTCCGTCTCCGGCATCGTCTCCGGCGGGGACGCCGCGCGGCAATGCCCGAGAGGCTAGGCGCATCGGGGCGGTTGCGCCAACGGAGGAGGTGAGCGGTTCGCTCATTCCCGATCCATCCCGATCATCTGTACGACGCGCGAGTTCGTAAAGTGGTTGACGGAACAACTGTGTGCGAGTGACAAAGCCGCCCCGGGCGATCCGTCTCCGAGTCCACATTCAGCCCTTGAGCGCGCCCGCCATGAGCCCCCGCATGAAGAACCGCCCCAGCAGCAGGTAGACGAGGATCGTCGGCAGCGACGCCAGCAGCGCCGACGCCATCTGCACGTTGTACTGGACGGCGACCGCGCCCGAACCCGCCGTGTTGTTCAGCATCACCGTGACGGGCCACGAGTCGGGCGCGCCGAGGAAGACGGCGAACAGGAAGTCGTTCCAGATCGACGTGAACTGCCAGATCAGCGTCACGGCGAACGCGGGCGCCGACAGCGGCAGCACGACCGACGCGTACGTGCGCAGCATCCCCGCGCCGTCCACGCGCGCCGCCTCGATCAGCTCGTCCGGGATCGACACGTAGTAGTTGCGGAAGATCAGCGTGCAGATCGGGATGCCGTAGACGACGTGCACGAGGACCAGGCCCCGGATCGTCCCGACGATCTGCATCTCGGTGAGCAGGCCCGCCAGCGGGATCATGACGGCCTGGTACGGGATGAACATCCCGAACAGGAACAGCGTGAACACCGCCTCGGACCCGGGGAACCGCCACTTCGACAGCACGTAGCCGTTCAGCGACCCCAGCACGGCCGCGATCGCCGCGCCCGGGACCGCGATCCGGAAGCTGTTCAGGATGCCCGGGCGCAGCTCGTCCCACGCGGCCGTCCAGCCGGACACGCTCCACTGCTCGGGCAGGTTCCACGCGGTCGCGGGCCCGGCCTCCTGCAGCGGCTTGAAGCTGGTGACGAGCAGGACGTACGCCGGCATCAGGAACAGCACGACGAACACCAGCAGGACGGCCGGGCGGCCGAACCGGAGCGCGCGGCTCACCGGGCCCGCTCCTGCCGGACCGTCCACACCAGGTACGGGACGACGAGCACGGCGACCGCGACCAGCAGGTACGCGGCGATCGTCGCGCCGTTCGCCGGGTCGTGCCGGTCGAAGATCTCGACATAGGCGGCGACCGCCGGGACGTAGGTGATGATCTGCTTGCCCGCGATCGCCATGATCAGGTCGAACACCTTCAGCGAGATGTGGCCGAGGATGATCAGCGCCGCCAGCGTCACCGGGCGGAGCTGCGGGAACACGACGTAGCGGTACACCTTCCACTCGGACGCGCCGTCCACCCGGGCCGCCTCGCGCAGCTCCTCGGGGACGCCGCGGAACCCCGCCAGGTACAGCGCCATGACGTAACCGGACATCTGCCACACCGCCGGGAGCGCCATCGCGGCCATGCCCCAGTCGGGATGCTGCCACCACGTGTTCGCCAGCGCCCCCAGCCCAGCGTCGTGGAACAGCTGGTTGAGCCCGACGGCCCGCTCCGCGGGCGCCGGGTTCAGCAGCCACCGCCACACCACGCCCGCGGCGATGAACGACACCGCCATCGGGAACAGGTAGACGACCCGGAACGACGCCTCCGCGCGGACGCCCTTGTCCATCAGGAACGCGAGGAACGCGCCGAGCAGCAGGGCGCCCAGCACGAACACCGCCGTGAACACCAGCGCGTTGCGCACCGCGCCCGGCCAGCTCGGCTGGTCCCACAGGTCGACGAAGTTCCGCCCGCCGTCGAACCCGAGCGGGGACACCTCGTCGTGCTTGCCGCTCAGCGCGACCCTCGTGTTCCAGAAGATCAGCCCGTAGACGAACAGGCCGATCGCCACGATGGACGGCGAGACCAGCAGCAGCCCCGGCAGCCACCGCCGGACGCGGCGCGCCCTCACTGCCCGCTGTTCCGCGCCGCCTGCACCAGCGCCTGCCGGAGCTTCGCCGGGTCCTTGTGCTGGAGGAACAGCCCGACCGCCGTGTCGATGTCGGTGTGCCACTTGTTGTTCGCCGTCACGCCGTGCCAGAACGAGCCCGCGAGCTTGACGTCCGGCTTGCTCCACTCCGCGAAGGCGTCTCCGAGGTAGCCCTTGTAGAGCGACTCGTCGCCGTCCGTGCGCGCCGGGATCGAGCCCTTCTTCGGGTTGAACGCGTCCTGGCCCTCCTTGCTGGACACGGTCTTCAGCCAGGCCAGGGCGCCGCCGCGGTGGGGCGCGTTCTCAGGAAGGGTGAAGCTGTCCGACAGCCACATGTACGTGCCGTCGGTGCCGGGCGCGGGCGCGTGGCCGAAGTCCGTGCCTTCCTTCTTCGCCAGCCCGTTCGGCGCCGGGTTCACGAAGTAGCCGTACGCCCAGTCGCCCATGATGTTGAACGCGGCGCGCCCGTCCACGACGGCCTTCGCGGCGCCCTGCCAGTCCGTCGACGCGGCCTCCGCCGTCGTGTACTTCATGATCTCGGCGAAGTCGTCGAGGGCCGCCCCGACCGCCGGGGTGTCCCAGTTCGCCCCCGGCTGCCACAGCGCGTTGTACGCATCCGGGCCGAGCGAGCCCAGCAGGACGTTCTCCAGCAGGTGGTCGGCCGTCCACTGCGCGCCGAGCGACAGCGGCACCTTGTCGGTCTCGGCGTCGACCGCCTTCAGCGCCTCGATGAACGCGTCGATCGACTCCGGCGGCCCGTCGACCCCGGCGTCCTCCAGGATGCCCGGGTTGTACCAGAGAACGTTGGACCGGTGGATGTTCACCGGGACCGAGTAGATGCTGCCCTTGTAGGTGATCTGGTCGAGGAGCTGCTTCGGGTATACGTCCCGCAGCCCGTTCTCGTCGTAGAAGTCGTTCAGCGGCTCGATCTGCCCGGCCTTGATGTAGTCGAGCAGCTCGGCGCCCGCGTGCCCCTGGAACGAGTCCGGCGGCTTGCGGTTCTGGAGCCGGCTCGAGAGCACCGCCTTGGCCTGCGTGCCGGACCCGCCGGCGATGGCCGCGTTGACGAACTCCGTTCCCGGGTTCTGCTTCTCGAAGAGGGCTTGCAGCGCGGTCAGCCCCTCGGCCTCGCCCGGGCCCGTCCACCACGAGAACACCTCGACCTCGGAGCTGTCGTCCGAGCCGCCGTCGCCGCCGCAGCCCGCGAGGGCCAGCACGCCGGCCAGCGCGGCCGCGGCGAACGACGTCGTCCGGCTCCGGCCGGAGGCCTTCCTTCGAGTACGTCCGAACATCGCCCGTCCCTTCGGTCGCCCGAAAAACAAGCGTCTGCTCGGTGATCAACACCGTCAACACCCGTACAGAACAGTGACCGCGCGGTTACGTCGGCCTGTACGGGCGGCGGGTCACCAGCCGACGGCGGGCGGCAGCGGACCCGCCCCCGCGTCCGGCCAGTCGAGCGGCGCGCCCAGCGGCGCCAGCTCCGCCATCTGCAGCCGGTACCACGGCGACGACTCCGGCCGCGCCGTCAGCTCCAGGCAGCGGTCCCACGACCACCACTCCGCGGCCTCCACCTCCTCCGGGTTCGGCGCGACGGCCCCGCCCGGCGCGACCGTCGCCCGCACCACCGGGCACCGCTCGTGCTCGACCGTCCCGTCCTCGGCGACCGCCCGGTACCGGAAGCCCGGCAGGACGGACGTCAGCGACGCGCTCCCGATGCCCAGTTCGTCCCGCAGCCTGCGCTGCACCGCGTCCCGCAGCTTCTCCCCGGGAGCCGGGTGCCCGCAGCAGCTCCCCGTCCACACCCCCGGGAACGTGCGCTTGTCGAGCGCGCGTTGGGTGATCAGTACGCGACCGTCCGTGTCCACCACATAGCATGAAAAAGCCAGGTGGTAGGGCGTCTCGCTATGGTGGCTCGCGACCTTCGGGGCCGTCCCCACGGCCTCGTCGTCCGCGTTGAGCAGCACAATCTCTTCCTCGACCATGAGTTCTTCCTACCCCATCCCCCTCACGCGGATAGGCCGTTCGCCTCGGGGAGCTCACCTTTGGTGAGCGGTTTCGCACCCGCGGGGGAGACTCCCTCCGGCATGTCACGATCGAACCGGGATTAGACTCGGAACGGTTCGAGCCAGGGGAGCCCGTCGTCCCCCATGAGGAGTTGAAATCGCGTGAGCCTGCTGGAGTCGATCAAGGACCCCGACGACCTCAAGCGACTGGACGCCGCTCAGCTGTCTCGGCTCGCGGAGGAGATCCGCGAGTTCCTCGTCCACGCGGTGTCCAAGACCGGCGGTCACCTGGGTCCGAACCTCGGCGCCGTCGAACTGACGATCGCGCTGCACCGGGTCTTCGAGTCGCCCAAAGACAAGATTCTCTTCGACACGGGCCACCAGGCCTACGTCCACAAGCTGCTCACCGGCCGGCACGACTTCGAGAAGCTCCGCCGCCGCGGCGGCCTCTCCGGCTACCCGAGCGCCGCCGAGTCCGAGCACGACATCATCGAGAACTCCCACGCCTCCACCGCCCTGTCGTACGCCGACGGGTTCGCCAAGGCGTTCCAGCTCCGCGGCGAGGACGACCGCGCGGTCGTCGCCGTCGTCGGCGACGGCGCCCTCACCGGCGGCATGTGCTGGGAGGCGCTCAACAACATCGCCGGCGCCGCCGACCGCCCGGTCATCATCGTCGTCAACGACAACGGCCGCTCCTACTCGCCCACCATCGGCGGCCTCGCCGGGCACCTCGCCGACCTGCGCGTCACGCAGGGCTACGAGCAGGCGCTCGACCTCATCAAGAAGACCGTGCCCCGCGCGCCCGTCGTCGGCTCCATGGCCTACGAGACGCTGCACGGCATCAAGAAGGGCCTCAAGGACGTCCTGCAGCCGCAGGCCATGTTCGAGGACCTCGGCATGAAGTACGTCGGCCCCATCGACGGGCACGACGAGGACGCCGTCGAGAAGGCGCTCCGCCGCGCCCGCGGCTTCGGCCGCCCGGTCATCGTGCACTGCATCACCACCAAGGGCCGCGGCTACGCGCCCGCCGAGAACGACACCGAGGACTGCATGCACGGCGGCGGGGCGTTCGACCCCGAGACCGGCAAGTTCCTCCCCAAGAAGGGCGGCACCGCCTGGACCAAGGTGTTCGGCGAGGAGATGGTCGCGATCGGCCGCGAGCGCCGCGACGTCGTCGCCATCACCGCCGCGATGCTGTACCCGACGGGCCTCGCGCCGTTCGCCGAGGCGTTCCCCGACCGCGTCTACGACGTCGGGATCGCCGAGCAGCACGCCGTGACGTCCGCGACGGGCCTCGCCATGGGCGGCCTCCACCCGGTCGTCGCCGTGTACGCCACGTTCCTCAACCGCGCGTTCGACCAGGTCCTGATGGACACCGCGCTGCACCGGCAGCCCGTCACGTTCGCGTTGGACCGGTCCGGCGTCACCGGCGACGACGGCGCCAGCCACAACGGCATGTGGGACATGTCGATCCTCCAGATCGTCCCGGGCCTGCGCATGGCCGTCCCCCGCGACGGCGCGCGCCTCCGCGAACTCCTCCGCGAGTGCGTCGCCGTCACCGACGGCCCCACCGCGATCCGCTACCCGAAGGGCCCCGCCGCCGACGACATCGAAGCCGTCGACAAGGCCGGCGACATGGACGTCCTCGCCCGCCACGACGGCTCCAACGGCACCCGCGTCCTCCTCGTCGCCGTCGGCTCGATGGCCACCCCCGCGGTGGAGGCCGCGAACCTCATCGCCGCGCAGGGCATCGGCGTCACGGTCGTCGACCCCCGCTGGGTCAAGCCCCTCGACCCCGCCCTGCTCGACCTCGCCCGCGACCACGCGCTCGTCGCCGTCGCCGAGGACAACGGCCGCACCGGCGCCGTCGGCGACGCCGTCGCCCGCCTCCTCCGCGACGCCGAGGTCGACGTGCCCCTCCGCACGTTCGGCATCCCCCAGGAGTTCCTCGACCACGCGTCCCGCAACGAGATCCTCGCCGACATCGGCCTCACCCCCCAGTCCCTCGCCCGCGACATCACCGAGTCGGTCGCCCGCCTCTCCTCCCTGGAGGCCCACGAACCCGCCCCCACCCCCGACTGCCCCCCGGGCCGGGGCCCGGCCGACGTAGCGCGGCCTCCGGGCGCAGAGCGCCCTACGGCCGCGCTGGGGGAGCGCCCCCGTTTCGCGTGTGCCGCCCCGCCCCCGTCCGGGCTCGGGACACCGCTGCGCGGCCTCCGGGCGCCGGGCGCCCTACGGCCGCGCTGGGAGTGCCCCCCGGTTTCGCGTGTGCCGCCGCCCCGTCCGGGCTCGGGACACCGCTGAGTGCCCTCCGGGCGCAGAGCGCCCTACGGCCGCGCCGGTGGGTGTGTGCTGCGCGTCGGGTGTGCCGCCGGTGCCGTGCGGGTTCGGGATGGGTTGCGCGGCCTCCGGGCGCGGGGCGCCCTACGGCCGCGCTGGTGGGGCCGATCGCGTGAGGTGTGCGCCGTCAACCCTGTGCGGGCTCGGGTGGGGTTGCGTGGCCTCTGGGCGGGGGCGCCTTCCGGTCGCGCTTGGGGCGGTGTCTTCCGCGTTGACGTTGTCGCCGGTGCTGTGCGGGCTCGGGATGAGGTTGCGCGGCCTTCGGGCGCCCTGCGGCCGCGCTGGTGGGTGTGGTGCGCGTGAGGTGTGGCGTCAACCCTGTGCGGGCTCGGAGGGTCAGCCGCCTTCCGCGGAGTGGAGTTGCCAGAAGTGGCGGACGGACGCGGCCGCGGTGCCCAGCTCGCGGCCCGCGTACGTCCAGCGGCCGCGTAAGACCCAGAGGCGGCCGGCGCCGTCCTGGACGTAGACCTGGAGCGGGAAGCAGGCGTCGTGGGCGCGGATGACGCCCGCGTGGTCCACCGCCGGACGCAGGTCGGGGGCGCCCTCGCAGCGGACGCCCATCACGGACGTGCGGGGATCCTGGCGGAGGAGCCCTCGCGTCAGGTCATGCACGAGTACGGACACGTAGTCGGGACCTAGCCACCCGAGGTCGGGCACAGACTCGGGTGGGGGGAACCCGTACAGTTCTGGACCGCCGGTCACAGGCGGCACCGTAGCGCCCCCGTCACTCTCCCGTCACTACCCGGCGGACGGTTTGTTGCGGCAGGCGGTCGTCATCGCCTCCCAGCGGCCGAGTTTCACCCGGTCGCCGCGGTCGAGGCTTCGGGCGAGGGCGATTTCGGCGGCGTCCAGATTGAGCCAGTCGGCGTACGTGACGACGGGCAGCCCGCGGGACTCGAGGAGCTCCTCGACGGTGTGCTCGGGCGCGGTGCGGTCGGCGGGCAGGTCGGCGAGGAGGTTGCGGACGGTCTCGGCGGCGTCGGACTTGTTCGTGCCGACGACGCCGCTCGGGCCGCGCTTGATCCAGCCGGTGACGTACTCGCGGGGGACCCGCGCGCCGTCCGGGCCGATGATCCGGCCGCCCTCGTTGGGGACGACGAAGGAGCGTTCGTCGAACGGGACGCCGTCCAGCGGGACGCTCTGGTAGCCGACCGAGCGCAGCACCATCCCGACGGGGAGCGTCTCGTGCTCGCCCGTCCCGGTGACGCGGCCGTTCTCGTCCAGGTGGGTCCGCTCGAGCCGGAGGCCCTCGACGCGGTCGGTGCCGAGGATCTCGACGGGGGCGCGCCAGAACCGGACGTCGATGCGGCGGGGGCGGGCCGGCGGCTCGGCCGTCCACGCGTCGAGCACCTTGATGTTGCCGCGCACCTTGCGGTCGGTCTCGGCGAGTTCGGCGCTCGCGGGGTCGAGCTCCATGTCGGCGGGGTCGACGTGGATGCCGGCGTTGGCGAGCTCGCCGAGCTCGCGCGCCTCCTTCGTGGTGAACTTCGCCTGCGCGGGGCCCCGCCGGCCGATCATGTGGACGCGGCGGACGCGGCTGCGGGACAGGGCCTCGATGACGTGCTCGGGCACGTCGGTCGCGCGAAGTTCGTCCGACGTCTTGGCGAGGATGCGGACGACGTCGACGGCGACGTTCCCGACGCCGATGACCGCGACCTCCTCGACGGACAGGTCGAACGCGTGGTCGGCGGCGTCGGGGTGCCCGCAGTACCAGTTGACGAAGTCGGTGGCGGCGACGCTGCCGGGCAGGTCCTCGCCGGGGATCCGCAGCTGGCGGTCGACCATCGCGCCGGTCGCGTAGACGACGGCGTCGTAGCAGCCGAGCAGGTCGGCGCGGGTGATGTCGCGGCCCAGCTCCACGCAGCCGAAGAACCGGACGGCGGGGTTCTCCAGCACCCGCTGCAGGTAGTTCGCGATCGCCTTGATGGACGTGTGGTCGGGGGCGACCCCGTAGCGGACGAGCCCGTAGGGCGTCGGCAGGCGGTCGAACACGTCGACCCGGACGTCGCCGTCGGCCTGTTTCACCAGGGCCTCGGCGGCGTAGATGCCCGCGGGGCCGGATCCGATCACCGCGACTCGCACAGGGGAAGCCATGCGGGCCATTGTGCACACCGTCTCATTCATTGAACACCGTGAGACGGGTCACTTGACCGGTTCGGCGCGGTTTTTACCGAGGCGGCTGTGCTTGCGGCCGTAGAGGAAGTAGACGACGAGGCCGATCGCCATCCACGCCAGGAACCGGTACCAGGTCTCCAGCGGCAGGTTGATCATCACGAACAGGCAGGCGATCACCGACAGGATCGGGACGAGCGGGACGAGCGGCGTCCGGAAGGCGCGCGGCAGGTCGGGCCGGGTGCGGCGCAGGATCGGGACGCTCAGCGAGACGACGACGAACGCGAACAGGGTCCCGATGTTGACGAGCGTCGCGAGTTCGGTGAGCGGGATGAACCCGGCGATGACGGCGGCGACGACGCCCATCAGGATCGTCGAGCGGTACGGCGTCTTGTAGCGCGGGTGCACGCTGGACAGGAACGGAGGCAGCAGGCCGTCGCGGCTCATCGAGAAGAAGACGCGGCTCTGCCCGAGCAGGAGGATGAGCACGACGGACGTGAGCCCGACGACCGCGCCGATGTTGATGATCGTGGCGTAGGCGGTCGCGCCGTTCTGCGCGAACGCGTCGGACAGCGGCGCGTCGACGTGCAGTTCCTTGTAGTTCTGCATGCCGACGACGACGGCGGAGACGGCCGCGTACAGGATCGCCGTGATGACGAGGGAACCGATCAGCCCGATCGGCAGATCCCGCTGGGGGCGGCGGGCCTCCTCGGCGGTGGTCGCGACGATGTCGAAGCCGATGTAGGCGAAGAAGACGACGGCGATGGCGGAGAAGATGCCGAGCCAGCCGAAGTTGACCGGGGTGATGCCGAAGATCACCTGCATCAGCGGCGCGTCGGCGCCGGACACTTCGGGGGACGACTCCGACGGCGGGATGAACGGGTCGTAGTTGTCGCCCTTGATGTAGAACAGCCCGGCGAAGATGACCAGCAGGACGATCGTGACCTTGATGGCGACGACCACGGCGTTGACCCGCGACGACACCTTGATGCCGAGGACGAGCAGCACGGTGACGGCGAGGACGAGCGCGATGGCGGGGACGTTGACGACGCCGCCCTCGCCCGGCGGCGCGGCGATCGACTCGGGGATGTCGACGCCCGCGTCGCCGAGCAGGGACGCGAAGTAGCCGGACCAGCCGACGGAGACGACGGCGGCGGCGAGCGTCAGTTCGAGGATGAGGTCCCAGCCGATGATCCACGCGGGGAACTCGCCGAGGGTGGCGTAGGAGAACGTGTAGGCGGAGCCGGCGACCGGGACGGTCGAGGAGAACTCGGCGTAGCAGAGCGCGGCGAGGCCGCAGACCACGGCGGCGAAGATGAAGGAGAGCGCGACCGCGGGGCCGGCGTTGTTGCGGGCGACGACGCCGGTGAGCACGAAGATGCCGGTGCCGATGATGACGCCGACGCCGAACACGACGAGGTCGAGGGCCGACAGGCCCCGCCGGAGGCTGTGCTCCGGATCCTCGGTGTCGCGGATCGACTGCTCGACCGATTTCTTGCGCAGCAGGTTCATGCTCGGCTCCCCGGGGCGGTCCGACCGTCGCGGGGGCTATGCCCGCTCGATCGCGAATTATGATCAGCCGAAACCGGGGGATGCCCGTGACGTGGCGAAATGCCGGGAAAGAGGCGTCCCGAAGCGTGTTCGGGACGCCTCTTCCGGGTCAGCGGGGCAGCGAGGCCGTGCCCGGCTCGAGGAACCGGCGCCCGGTGACGCGCTCGGAGACGCCCGCGCGGTCCAGGTACGGGGTGATGCCGCCGAGGTGGAACGGCCAGCCCGCGCCGAGGATCATGCACAGGTCGATGTCCTCGGGCGCCGCGACGACGCCCTCGTCCAGCATGATCCGGATCTCGTCGGCGAGCGCGTCCAGCGCCCGGGCGAGGACCTGCTCCTCGGTGGACGGCGACGTGCCGCCCGCGAAGATCTCCACGACCTCGGGGTCGAGCGTGAAGTCCGGCCGGTACACGCCGGACTTGCCGGCCGCGACCATCTTCGCGAGGTTCTCCGAGAGCGGGAACCGGTCCGGGAACGCGCCGTGCAGCGTCTCGTTGACGTGCAGCGCGATGGCCGGGCCGACCAGCCCCATCAGGACGAACGGCGGCATCGGCAGCCCGAGCGGCGCGGCGGCCCGCTCGGCGGTCTCGATCGGGGTGCCCTCGTCCACGGCCCGGACGATCTCCGCGAGCAGCCGCAGCAGGACGCGGTTGACGACGAACGCCGGGGCGTCCTTCACCAGCACGCACGACTTCTTGAGCTTCTTGCCGGTGGCGAACGCGGTGGCGAGCGCGGCGTCGTCCGTCCGGTCGCCCCGGACGATCTCCAGCAGCGGCAGGACGGCGACCGGGTTGAAGAAGTGGAAGCCGACGACCCGCTCCGGGTGCCGCAGCTTCGACGCCATCTCCGTCACCGACAGCGAGGAGGTGTTGGTCGCGAGCACGCAGTCGGGGGACACGTGGTCCTCCAGCTCGGCGAACACCTTCTGCTTGACCGACATCTCCTCGAACACCGCCTCGATGACGAAGTCGGCGTCGGCGAAGGCGTCCTTGGTGAGCGACCCGGTGATCAGCGCCTTGAGGCGGTTGGCCTGGTCGGGGGAGACGCGGCCCTTGCCGAGCAGCTTGTCGATCTCCCCGTGCGCGTACGCGACGCCCTTGTCCAGGCGCTCCCGGTCGAGGTCGGTCAGGACGACCGGGACCTCCAGGCGGCGCGCGAACAGCAGCGCGAGCTGCGAGGCCATCAGCCCGGCGCCGACGACGCCGACCTTGGTGACCGGGCGGGCGAGCGCCTTGTCGGGCGCCCCGGCGGGCCGCTTCGCGCGCTTCTGCGTCAGGTCGAACGCGTACAGGCCGGCGCGCAGCTCGTCGCTCATGATGAGGTCGGCGAGCGCCTCGTCCTCGGCGGCGAAGCCCTCGTCGCGCGTCCGGTCCTTGGCGGCGGCGACCAGGTCGAGCGCCCGGGTGAACGACGGCGCCGCGCCGTGCAGCTTGCCCTCGAGGTTCCAGCGGGCGGCCGCGATCGCGTCGTCCCACGCCTTGCCGGTGTCGACGGCGGGACGGTCGACGACGATGTCGCCCTTCAGCACCCGCGCCGTCCAGGTGAGCGACTCCTCGAGGAAGTCGGCCGAGTCGAAGATCGCGTCCGCGATGCCCAGCTCGTGCGCCTGCCGCGCCTTCAGCATCCGGTTCTGCGCGAGCGGGTTGTCGATGACGACCTTGAGCGCCTTCTCCGCGCCGATCAGGTTCGGCAGCAGGTAGGTGCCGCCCCAGCCCGGCACCAGGCCGAGGAACGCCTCCGGCAGCGCGAACGCCGGGACGCCCGCCGAGATCGTCCGGTAGGTGCAGTGCAGGCCGACTTCGACGCCGCCGCCCATCGCCGCGCCGTTGTAGTAGGCGAACGACGGGACGTCCAGTTCGCCGAGCCGCCGGAACACGTCGTGGCCCAGCTTGCCGATGGCCAGCGCGTCCTCGCGGCTGCGGATGAGCGGCACGCCCTTGAGGTCGGCGCCGACCGCGAAGATGAACGGCTTGCCGGTGACGCCGACCGCCGCGATGTCGTCGCGGGCCGCGACCGCGTCGATCGCCGCGTCCAGTTCGGCGAGCCCGTTCGGGCCGAACGTGTTGGGCTTGGTGTGGTCGTGCCCGTTGTCGAGCGTGATCAGCGCGAGGGTGCCCGCCCCGTGCGGGAGCGCCACGTCGCGGACGCGGGCGTGCGTGACGACCTCGTCGGCGAAGATGTCCTTGATGTTCGCGCTCACTTGGCGCCCTCCCAGTTCGCGTTCTCCCAGAGGACGGTCCCGCCCATGCCCATGCCCACGCACATCGTGGTCAGCCCGTAGCGGACGTCCGTCCGCTCCTCGAACAGCCGCGCGAGCTGGTTCATCAGGCGGACGCCGGACGACGCCAGCGGGTGGCCGAGCGCGATCGCGCCGCCCCACGGGTTCACCCGCGGGTCGTCGTCGGCGATCTTGAAGTGGTCCAGGAACGCGAGCACCTGCACGGCGAACGCCTCGTTGATCTCGATGAGGCCGATGTCGTCCATGGTCATCGCGTTGCGGGCCAGCAGCCGCTCGGTCGCCGGGACGGGCCCGACGCCCATCACCTCGGGCTCCACGCCCGCGAACGAGAAGTCGACGAGCCGCATCTTCGGCGTGAGGCCCAGCTCGCGGGCGACGTCCTCGGCGGCCAGCAGGCACGCGGTAGCGCCGTCGTTCAGCCCGGCGGCGTTGCCCGCCGTCACGTTGCCGTGCACGCGGAACGGCGTCTTCAGCGCGGCGAGGCTCTCCATCGTGGTGCCCGGGCGCGGCGGCTCGTCCTGCGTCGCGAGGCCCCAGCCGTGCTCCGCCGACCGGACGGCCGTCGGCACCAGGTCCGGCTGGATCTTCCCGGCCTCGTACGCGGCGGCGACCTTCCGCTGGCTGCGCACGGCGTAGGCGTCCGCGCGCTCCTTGGTGATCTGCGGGTACCGGTCGTGCAGGTTCTCCGCGGTGGAGCCCATGACCAGGGCGGACGGGTCGACGAGCTTGTCGGCGAGGAACCGCGGGTTCGGGTCGACGCCCTCGCCCATCGGGTGCCGGCCCATGTGCTCGACGCCGCCCGCGATGGCGACGTCGTAGGAGCCGAACGAGATGCCCGCGCCGGACGTCGTCACGGCGGTCATCGCGCCCGCGCACATCCGGTCGATGGCGTAGCCCGGGACGCTCTTGGGCAGCCCGGCCAGCACGGCGGCGGACCGCCCGATGGTCAGGCCCTGGTCGCCGGTCTGGGTGGTGGCGGCGATCGCGACCTCGTCCACCCGCTCCGGCGGGAGGGACGGGTTGCGGCGCAGCAGCTCGCGGATCGCGCGGACGACCAGGTCGTCCGCCCGGGTCTCCGCGTACAGGCCCTTGGGGCCGGCCTTGCCGAACGGCGTGCGTACGCCGTCGACGAAAACGACGTCGCGTGCGGTGCGAGGCACGGGTGCGCCCTCCCTGGTTCAGGCTCGGTGGTCGCACCCAATGCTACTCGTCAGTAACTACTGATCCGGGTGGCCGGCGCCGACGGCCCCGAGCACGATGCCGATCATTACCACCCGGAGACGTATCCGCAGGACAGAGCCTTGAACACGCGCCCCGCACCCGGACGCGCGCGCACGGTCGTCAGCGCGGCGGCCGCGCGGGCAGCCGAACCGTGACCGACAGCCCGCCCTCCGGCCGCGGCGCCGTCTCGACCGCGCCCCCGTGCGCGGTCACCACCGCCCGCACGATCGACAGCCCGAGGCCCGCGCCGTCCGCCGACCCCACCCGGTCCGCCCGCAGCCGCCGGAACGGCTCGAAGATCCGCTCGACCTCGTACTCCGGCACGGCCCGACCCGTGTTCTCCACCCGCACGAACGGCCGCCCCCCGTCCGTCCCCGTCCGCACCCACACCCGCCCGTCCGGCACGTTGTACTTCACCGCGTTCTCCAGCAGGTTCCCCACGCACCGCTCGAGCAGCACCGGGTCCCCGGCGACCGGCGCCGGCGCCAGCCGCGCGTCGACCTCCCGGTCGACCTGGCCGAGGGCGCCCCGCGCCACGTCCGCCAGATCGACCTCCGCGGGCGCCGTCGGCTCCCGCTCCGACCGCGCCAGCAGCAGCAACCCGTCGATCAGCCGCTCGTGCCGCGCCGTGTTGCCCAGCAGCACGTCCGCCAGCGCCTTCGTCTCCGGCGGGTGCCGCCGGCTCGCCAGCGCGACCTCCAGCACCGTCCGGTTGATCGTCAGCGGCGTCCGCAGCTCGTGCGACGCGTTCGCGACGAACCGCCGCTGCGCGTCGAACGCCCGGTGCAGCCGGTCGAGCATCCCGTCGAACGTGTCCGCCAGGTCCTTGATCTCGTCCTGCGGGCCCGCCAGCCCGATCCGCTCGTACAGGGTGCTCTCCGACAGCCGCCGCGCCGTCGCCGTCACCGTGTGGATCGGCCGCAGCATCCGCCCCGCGACCACGTACCCGATCGCCACCGCGACGACGCCGAGCACCCCCATCGTGACCAGCGCGCCCTCCAGCAGCCGCTCCAGCACGTTCGCCCGGCGGGCCGCGAGCGCCTCCTCGGCCCGTTCCCGCAGCCCCATCAGCGCCTCGACCCGGTCGCCCTCCGACAGCGCCCGCAGGTCGGCGGCGGTCACCACCGGGTCGTCCTCCAGGGCGAACCCCGAGTCCATGCTCCGCACGGTCATCAGGTACATGACCCCGACCAGCACCGCCGACGTCACCAGGAACAGCGACCCGTACACCAGCGTCAGCCGCGTCCGGACGCTCAGCCGCGGCCTCACCGCGCCTCCAGCCGGTACCCGGCGCCGGTCACCGTCTCGATCACCGGCGGCGCCCCCAGCTTCCGCCGCAGCGTCGCCATCGTCACCCGCACGATGTTGCTGAACGGGTCGATGTTCTCGTCCCACGCCCGCTCCAGCAGCCGCTCCGCGCTCACCACCCCGCCCCCGGCCCGCAGCAGCTCCTCCAGCACCGCGAACTCCTTGTTCGTGAGCCGCAGCTCCCGCCCGTCCCGCTCCACCCGCCGCCGGTGCGGGTCCAGCCGGATGCCCCGCCCCTCCAGGACGGGCGGCACCGGCGGACCCGATCGCCGCGCCAGCGCCCGCACCCGCGCGACCAGCTCGCCGAACACGAACGGCTTCGGCAGGTAGTCGTCCGCCCCCAGCGCCAGCCCGTCCACCCGGTCCCCGACGTCCCCGGACGCCGTCAGCATCAGGATCCGCCCCGCGTAACTCCGCGCGACGATCTCCCGGCAGACGTCGTCGCCGTGCACCGCCGGAAGGTCCCGGTCGAGCACGACCACGTCGTACTCGTGGTACGACGCCCGCTCCAGCGCGGCGTCCCCGTCGTAGGCCACGTCGACGGCGATCGCCTCCTCGCGCAGCCCCTCGGCGATCGCGTCCGCCAGCACCCGCTCGTCCTCGACGATCAGAACCCGCATGCCCGCGAGCATGCCGCCCGGCGCGTTAAACCCGGATAAGCGCTGCCCGGAACCGGTGGATTTCCAGCGCCACTTCCCGGTCCCGGCTCTCGACGGCCGACCCGAGCACCGACGGATCCGAGGGGTAGGCGACCTGGCCGAGCAGGTGGGAGACCACCACGACGGCGCCCGCGAGCAGGACCGTCGGCGGATCGTCCAGGCGGGAGAGCGCCGCCCACTCCGACCGCACGGCGACATAGACCCCGAAAAGCAGATAGAGCACCCGGGAATGGCATAGGCGATATGTTCATAGGGTTAAGGCGTTCCGCCGCCGGTGGGAGGGAGGCGCATGGACGCGGGCATCGCCGCGTTGATCGGCACCGGGATCGGCGCCTCCGCCACCCTCGCCGCGGCCTTCGTCAACGGCAGGGTCCAGGCGCGCCTCCAGCGGAACCAGTGGAGCCGCGAGCAGCGCCGCGCCGCCTACGCCGCCTACCTCACCGCCCTGTACGACCGCGACGTCGCCCTGGACGCCGTCCGCGAGGCCCTCGGCCGCGACGACCCCGACCTGCGGGACGTCGACGAGCGGCTGCACCGCTTCGTCGACCTCGCCCGCAACGTCCACCGCACCGTGGAGATCGTCCTGCTGGAGGGGCCGCCGCCCATCGCGGACGCCGTCGACCGCGTCGAGCACGCGTCCCGCGACCTCTCGCAGGTGGTGCGGCGCCTCGTGGACGACGCCCGCGCCGGCGACGCGTCCCGCAGGTCCGCGGACCTCGCGGCGGCCGCCGAACGCGAACGCGTCCTGTACCGGGCGGTCGTGGAGTTTCGTGGGGCCGCCCGGGACGCCCTCGCGCCCTAGGACGGATTCCACCACGTCAGGTTCGCCGTGGCCCGCGCCGTGGGCTCGATGATCTCCCAGCCTTCGGCGATCAACCCGTCCTCGATGCGCCAGATGTCGACGACCGTGATCTCCGGCCCGTCCGGGAGCCGGCGCCGCGAGTGCATCACGACGTGGTCGCCGTCCGCCAGCACGTGCCGCGTCTCGACCTCCATCCCCGCGAGCGGCGCCAGCGCCGCCCGCACGTTCGCGAGCCATTCGTCCTTCGTCGACGACGTCGCGTCCGGCCGGCGGTGGACGAAGCCGTCCGCCAGGTATTTCCCGAGCGCCTCGACATCGCCCGTCCCGATCAGTTCCGTGAGCGCCCGCTGGACGAGTTCCTTGTTCTCCGTGGTCATGGGCGGCAGTTTTTCGGCGGCCGCGCCGATTGTCGATGAAATGGCATTTCATTGCGTCCGGCGCCGCGGTGGGTACCCTCATCGACCATGCACACGGTCGGGGCCCTGCTTCGCCACTGGCGGCACCGCCGCCGTATCAGCCAGCTCGACCTCGCGCTCGCCGCCGGGGTCTCGGCCCGGCACGTCAGCCTCGTCGAGACCGGCAGGTCGAAGCCGAGCGCCGAGATGGTCCTCCGGCTCGCCGAGCACCTCGACGTCCCGCTCCGCGAGCGCAACACGCTGCTGCTCGCCGCGGGCCACGCCCCCCGCCACCCCGAACGCCCCCTCGACGACGGCGCCCTGTCGGCGGCCCGCGACGCGGTCGCGCGGGTGCTCCGCGCGCACGAACCGTACCCGGCGCTCGTCTTCGACCGCCGCTGGAACATCGTCCTGACCAACCGCGCCGTCGACGCGTTCTTCGCGCACGTCGCCCCCGACCTCCTGCGCCCCCCGGTCAACCTCGTCCGGCTGGGCCTCGACCCGCGCGGCCTCGCGGGCATGGTCGTCAACGTCGCCGACGTGCGCGCGACCTTCCGCTCCCGGATCGGGCGCCAGCTCGCCGCCGCGCCCGACCCCGAGCTCGCCGCGCTCTACCGGGAGCTGCTCGCGGACGACCGTCCCGACGACGCGGGCCGGTCGACCGACTCCGACGCCGTCCTCCCGATGATCGTCCGCCTCGGCGGCCGGGAGCTGCGGCTCTTCTCGACCACCACCACCTTCGGCACCCCGATGGACATCACGCTGGCCGAGGTGGCGATCGAGTCCTACTACCCGGCCGACGACGAGACCGCCGCCCGCCTCACCGCCCTCGGGACGCCCCCGCCGGACCGGTGAGCGACTCGGCCAGCCGGTCCGCGAACCCCGTGAGGCGCTCCAGCGACGGGCCGCCGCGGGCGATCCCGAACCCGTGGCGGCGGCCGTGGAACGCGGCCTGGACGGCGTGCAGCTGCGCCCAGCGCCGGACGCGCACCCGATCGAGTTCCGCGGCCTCGGCGAAGACGTCCAGGAACCGGCGCACGGCCCGGTGGGGATCGTCCGCCGCCAGCATCGACAGCCCCCGCGCCATGAGCAGCGTGCCGCCGTCGTAGGCGGGGTCGCCCATGACGCCCTTCGGATCGACCGCCAGCCACGGCTCCCGCTCGGCCCGCAGGACGTTCCCCGCGTGCAGATCGCCGTGGACGAGCGTGTCCGGCTGGTCGCGCCCCAGTTCCCGGACGGTCGCGACCGCGGCGTCCACGACCGCGCGCGGCATCGTGTGCGGCAGCTCCGCGGCGTCCTCGCGCAGCAGCGCCTCCCACTCGTCCGCCCGGTCGCGCAGCCGCGGCAGGCCGGGCCGCGCCGGGACGGCCAGCCGCCGCGCGAGCCGCCCCCCGACCGCCGCGACCTCGTCGTCGTCCTCGACCTCCGCGAGCGTCGACGTCCGGGCCCGTTCGAGCAGCATCGCGAACCGCGCGTCGTCGCGTTCGTGCAGGTGCACGGCGCCCCGGCCGTTCCACACGGCGAGTGCGTCCGGCTCGTGCACGTTGCCGGGGTGGGGGAACGACACCTTCAGCACCGCGGTCCCCGCGTCCCGCTTCACCGGGACGATCACTGCGACGCGTCCGTGCGTCGCCGCGCCGTCCGGCACGCAGCCCCGGCTCTCCAGCAGCTCCTCGACGATCCCGGGCAGGTCGGCGAGCCACGCCGCCCCGGCCGCCCCCTCGCGTTCGACCGTCCCCCGCGCGAAAGCGTCCGGTACCTCGATCATCCGAGCACCCTACGCGGACCCGGCCGCCGCTAACGCGGGTTTAACCCCTCGGGATGTCCCATGGCTGCCGTCGGGGCAGGGTGCTTCGGCGGGAAGGGTGCCATGGGACGTCGAGTGGTGTGGGCCGTGGCGGCGGCCGTGCCGATCGTGGT
>NZ_QHJN01000065.1:0-40396 GCF_003947565.1 Actinomadura sp. WAC 06369
CCGCAGCGCCATGCCCTCGATGGGGATCTCGGCGAGGGTCCCGGCGGCGAGGTCGGGGCCGACGACGAGTTCGCTGATCAGGGCGGGCCCGGCGCCGGCGGCGACGGCGTTGCGGACGGCCGTGCCGGAGCCGAGTTCGAGCAGCGGCGGGGCCAGTTCGAGGTCGCGGGCGGCCATCGCGCGGACGGCGGCCTCCCGGGTGCCGGAGCCCGCCTCCCGGCTGATCAGCGGGGTCGCGGCGACCTCGGCGGGCGGGACCGGGCGGGCGCGGCGGGCCCAGCGGTGGCCGGGCGGCGCGACGAGGACGAGCCGGTCGCCCGCGACGGCCCGGCTGCGCAGCCCGGTCGGGCGCCCGGGCGACTCGATGAAGCCGATGTCGACGTCGCCGTTCCGCGCGAGCTCGCAGACGCGGGCCGAGTTCGTCACCTGCATGCCGACGTGGAGGCCGGGGTCGTCGCGGCGGAGGTCGCCGATCCAGGCGGGCAGGAGGTGCTCGGCGACGGTGAGGCTGGCCGCGACCGTGAGGCGTCCGGTGCGCTCGCGGCGGAGGGCCTCGGCGCCGTCGGTGAGCGCGGTGAGGTCGTCCAGGACGCGGCGGGCCCACCCGGTCACCAGCAGCCCGGCGGGGGTGAGGGCGGAGCCGCGGCGGGTCCGGTCGACGAGGCGGAGGCCGAGCCGCCGTTCGAGGCGCGACAGCCGCTTGCTGGCGGACGGCTGGCTGACGCGCAGTTCGGCGGCCGCGGCGGTGAGGCTGCCGTGCTCGGCGACCAGGACGAGCAGCCGCAGCGATTCGACGTCCGGCGGCGCGGTCATGCCCCGAGGCTATGACGTGAGGTCGAACCGCCCGGTACCGGGATGGCCCGGACGGGCGGAGGCTCGGTGGCATGGACGTCGAACGCGAACGGGCCGAGAACCGCCGGACGGCGCGCGCCCGCGGCGCGCGGGCCCGGTGGGCCGCCGCCGGGCCGGGGGTGTCGGTGGCGGCGACCGGGGCGGGCGCGGCGATGGTGCTCGCCGGGTTCGCGCCGGCGCTGAGCCCGCTGACGGTCGCGGTGCTGCTGGGCGTGCTCGTGGGCGGCGCGCTGCCGGCGGCGACGGCGGACGGCCTGGCGTGGGCGACGCGGAGGTTCCTGAGGGCGGGGGTGGTGCTCCTCGGGTTGCAGCTCGGCCTCGCGGAGGTGCTGCGGCTCGGCCCCGGGACGCTCGCCGCGGTGGTCGTGACGGTCGCGGCGGGGTTCGCCGGAACGATCGCGCTCGGCCGGCTCGTCGGGGTGCCGCGGGGACTCGGCCTGATGGTCGCGACGGGGTTCTCGGTCTGCGGGGCGTCGGCGATCGCGGCGATGGACGGGGCCGCCAGGACCGAGCGGGAGGACGTCGCGGGCGGTGTCGCGCTCGTGACGGTTTACGGGAGCGCGGCGATGGTGCTCGTCCCGTTCCTCGGCGCCCGGGTGTTCGGGCTGGACGGCGAGGCGCTCGGGATGTGGGCGGGGCTGAGCGTGCACGAGGTCGGGCAGGTGGTGGCGGCCGCGTCGCCGGCGGGCGCGGCGGCGGTGGGGACGGCCGTGGTCGTGAAGCTCACCCGCGTGGTGCTGCTCGCGCCGATGGTCGCGGCGGTGGGCGTCCTGGAGCGGCGGCGGCCGGGCGGCGCGGGGGCGCGGCCGCCGATCGTGCCGCTCTTCGTGGTCGGGTTCCTGGCGGCGGTGGCGCTGCGCGGCGCGGACGTCCTGCCCGGGGCCGTCCTGGCGGGCGCGGCGGACGTCTCGACGGTGCTGCTGGCCGCCGCGATGTTCGGGCTCGGGACGTCCGTGCGCGTCGGGACGCTGCTGCGGACGGGACGGCGCGGCCTCGTGCTCGGCGCGCTCTCGACGGCCCTGGTGGGCGGCGTGTCGCTCGGGGCACTGACCGTCCTCGGCGCGTGACGGGCCGCCCGGACGGGCCGGTCCGGGCGGGGCCGGGCCCCGCCCGGGGCGTCACCGCACGCTTCCCTCGAAGTACTCCGGGGCGTCGAGCGGCTCGTCGGGCCGGAACCCTTCGGCCCACTCGCGGATCTGGCCGGGCGCGGGGTCGCCCGCGAGCTCCGCGGCGGACAGGCCGGGCACCGCGCCGACCTCCCGCCACTGCTCGGGCGACAGCGTCAGCGACAGCAGCCCGTCCAGTTCGCGGAGCACGCCGAGGTCCCGGACGGCCGACCCGGACAGGTCGAGCGCCTGCAGGCGCGGCAACGTCCGCAGGACGCCGAGGTCGACGGGCTCGCTCGTCTTGAGCCGCACCGCGCGCAGGGCCGGGTGCCCGGCGAGGGGCGCGAGGTCCACCGCGCCGAGTTCGGCTTGCAGCATCTCCACCGGCGCGTCGCGCAGCGGGGCGAGGTCGGCGGGGCCGTCCCCGAACAGCGTCACCGCGTGCAGGTGCGGCGCGTTGCGGACGGGGCTCAGATCGACGTCGCGGACCTTGTCGACGACGAGGTGCCGGATCCGCTTCGGCTTCGCCGGGATGGGGGCGTTCCCGCGCCAGAACGACTTGCTCGGGTCCAGGTAGCTCGGGAACTCCGCGTCCACGTGGAGGTATCCCTCGTCGTTCCGGTACGCGCCGCGGTCGAGGGCCGCCACCAGGGCGCGCAGCATGTGCGTGACGGACGGGGCGACGAGCATCGGCGCGCCCCCGTAGTTCCGCCCCATGCGGATGACCTGCCCCGGGCGTCCGGCCGGTCCGGGGTCCATGTCGACCGCGAGGAAGTCGCCGCCGGTGCTCGTCGCGAACGGCACCCATTTCGGAGTGCCGACCCACCGCCGGACGACCCCGGGCGGAGTCCCGCCGGGCGTCGACCACAGCGGGTTCATCCCCCACGACCACGGCTCCTCGTGCTCGACGAGCGTCGTGCTCTCCAGCGCGAACCACGGATGGTTGTGGAAGAGCCCGGTGTCCTCGTCCCCGTCCGCCTCGCCGTACAGGGCCAGCAGGTCGGGCGGGAGCTCGCCGTCGAACCGGTCCAGCAGCGCCGCCCGCTCGTCCTCGGTCAGCGGCTCGGCCAGCCATTCCTCCTCTTCGAGGATCTCCCGGCGTTTGCGCAGGTACTCGCGGAACAGCCGGACGGCCTCGTCCGGGTCCCCGGCGAACGTCGGGTTCGCGCAGGGCGGTTCGAGGGCGCCGGGCTGCTCCGGGAGGACGTCCGGCCGCAGCACGTACAGGACCCGGTCACGCTCGTACCGGGAGCGCGTGAGCGACCGTCCGACCACCGCCTCGAACCGCCCCGAGGGCTCGACGAGCAGTTCGACCGCCACCTCCTCTCCCCCGCCGACCAGCTCGTACAGCTTCCGCACGTCGAGGGAGGGCGACAGGGAGTCGCCGTCGCCCTCCGTCTCGTACCAGCTCCCGGTGCCGCCCCTGCCGTGCGGCGTGGCGTACTCGCGCACCAGCGCCCGGCGCCATCCGTCCGGCGCGCCTTTCATGATCTCTTCGGCCGCGTGCAGCAGCACACCGTGCGCGGCCTCCCTCTGGTGATCATCCATAGCGGGCAGTTCTACCGTTTCCCCCCGACACCGCCGGTCACGCGGGTGCGGGGGCGCGGCCGGGGGTCAGCGGCAGCGCGGCGGCCGCGCCGGCGGCGGCGGCGACCGCGGCGAGGGTGAACGCCCCGGTGAAGCCGTCGAGGGTGGTTCCGGCCAGGCTCGCGGCGGCGACGCTCGAGACGACGGCGGCGCCGAACGACGCGCCGAACTCGTGGAACGAGCTGACGATGCCGGAGGCGATCCCGGCCTCGTGGGGCGCGACGCGGCCGAGCGCGGTCGCCGAGGCGACGACGAACAGGGCGCCGGTGCCCGCCGCCGCGACCGACACCCCGGCGACGACGGCGACCGGGTTCAGCGACACCGCCGGGGCCGCCATGCCGGCCGCCGCGACCAGCAGGCCCGCGACGGCCGGCGCCCGGCCGCCCCACCGGCCGATGACCCGCCCGGTCGCGTTCGCGCCGAGCATCGTCGCGACCGCGACCGGCAGGAACAGCAGGCCCGTCCGGAGGGCGCCGTAGCCGCGGGCGTGCTGGAAGTAGAACGTGCCGAGGAAGAACACCGCGATCATCAGGGCCGTCGCCATGAAGATGAGGAACGCGCCCGTCGCGACCGGGCGCCGCGCCAGGAGCCGGACGTCCATCAGCGGGGACGCGGCCCGCCGCTGCCAGAGCGCGAACAGCGCGTAGCCGACGGCGGCGGCGAGGACGAGCAGGCCGGTGCGCGCGGTGAGCCAGCCGTCCTCGCCCGCCCCGATGAGCGCGTAGATCAGCGCGGCCGAGGAGCCGGTCACCAGGACGGCGCCGGGCACGTCGACGCGGCCCCGCGCGGCGGCGGGCGGCCGCGCGGGCAGCAGGACGGCGAGGGCGGCGGCGATCGCCGCGCCGATCGGCACGTTGACGAGGAAGACCCACGACCAGCCGGGGCCCGCGGTGAGCAGGCCGCCGAGCAGGACGCCGAGGGCCGCCCCGCCGCCGCCGAGCGCGGACCACACGCCGAGGGCCTTGTTGCGCTCGTCCCCGTCGAACAGCGCCACGACCAGCGACAGCGCGGCGGGCGACAGCAGCGCCGCGCCCGCGCCCTGCGCGACGCGCCCGGCCAGCAGCACGGCGGCGGACCCGGCGAGGCCGGTCGCGAGGGACGCCGCGGTGAACAGCAGGAGCCCGGCGAGCACGACGCGCTTGGCGCCGGCCAGGTCCGCGATGCGCCCGCCGAGCAGCATCAGCCCGCCGAACGTGAGGGTGTACGCGCTGACCGTCCAGGTCAGGGCCTCGCGGCCGACGCCGAGGTCGGCCTCGATGTGGGGCAGCGCGATGGCCACGACCGTGACGTCGAGGATCAGCATGAGCTGCGCCACCCCGAGGAAACCGAGCACGCGCCACCGTGCCGGGTGCGGCGTCGCCGCGGGCGACTGGGTCATCGGGTCCTCCCGGTGCAATAACTCGTACATCTGGATACGAGTTCTGCGGCCACCATAACTCATACATGGCCGTACGAGTTAGAGTGATGTCCATGACCGCACCCTCCGCCCGTCCCCGGCGCCGGGCCGACGCCGAGCGCAGCATCGCCCGCATCGTGTCCGCCGCCCGCACCCTGCTGAGCTCCGACCCGAACGCGAGCACGGACGACATCGCCCGCGCGGCGGGCGTCGGGCGGATGACCCTGTACGGGCACTTCCGCACCCGCGCCGACCTGGTCGAGGCCGCGCTCACCGACGCCCTGCGGGACGGCGAAGCGGTGCTGGCGGCCGTGGACCTGTCGGGGGACCCCCGCGCGGCGATCGGCAGGCTGCTCGCGTCGAGCTGGGAGCTGGTGGCCGAGTCGGGGGCGCTGCTGGCCGCCGCCGAGGACGTGCTCCCGGCGGGCCGCGTCCGCGAACTGCACGACCCGCCCGCCCGGCGCATGGCCGACCTCGTCCGCCGGGGCCGCGACGAAGGCGTGATGCGCACCGACCTGCCCGAGGCGTGGCTCGTCGGCGCCGTCCACTACCTCGTGCACGGCGCGGCCACCGAGGTCCGCGCGGGACGCCTCGCCGCCGAGGACGCCCCGGACGCGGTGACGAAGTCGGTCCTGTCCGTCCTGACGGGCTAGCCTCGACGCCCCCGGGACGTCCGGCGCCCCGGCTTCGTCAGGGAAGCGTCAGCAGGACGACGGCGGCCGCGGCTCCCGCCAGCCCCGCCCCCTGCGCGGCCGACAGCCGCTCGCGCAGCCAGGCGACGCCCGCCAGCACGGGCACCACGGGGTACAGCGACGCCAGGACGACCGCGACGACGGTGAGCTGCTCGCGGGCGGCCTCCAGGTACAGGACGAGCGCCGCCGCGGCGACCGTCCCGTTCGCCGCCGCCCACAGCGCCGTCCGCGCGTCCGGCGCCCCCGCGCGCCGCGCCGGCGCCGCGATCACGAGCACGGCCGCGACCCGTCCGGCCGCGACCGGCCACGCGCCGGACTCGTCGCCCGCCTGCGCGAGCGCGAGGTACTGCACCCCGATGCCGAGGCTCGCGACGAGGCCGTCCCGCAGCGCGGCGCGCGCGGGGCCCCGCTCGTCCGGGCGGGACCGCGACACCAGCCACAGCGCGGGCAGCACCACCGCGATGCCCGCCCAGGCCGGGGCCGAGGGCCGGTCGCCGAGCAGGACGACCCCGGCGGCGACGGGGAGCGCGACCCCGCCGACCGCGCTCACCGGCACCACCACGCTCATGGCGCCCCGCGCGATGCCCCGGTACAGGAAGACCATGGCCGCGCCCGTCCCGGCGCCCGACAGCGCGCCCCACGCCAGGTCCCCGGGCCGGACGTCCGGGGCCGGGAGCAGCAGCGCGGCGAGCAGCGCGCAGCCGAGGCCCCCGGCCTGGCCCAGGAAGGCGACGGCCCGGAAGTCGGCGCGGCGGGCCAGCAGCCCGCCGGCCACGTCGGCGACGCCGTAGCAGGCGGCCGAGCCGAGCGCGAGCGCCGCGCCGGTCATGACGCCGGCCGGGCCCGGCGGTCCGCCTCCCCCACCGGGCAGACCGCCCCGTCGGTGCAGCACGCCCGGTCGCAGAGGCGGCACATGACGTCCGGGTCGCCGATCTCGTCGTAGAGGCGGCCGAGGAGCTTGCCGAGCAGCGCCCCGAGCGTCGCGCGCTCGTCGTCGTCCAGGACGGCGAGGGCGCCGGCCAGCGGAGCGCCGCGCGCGGCGAGCATCGTGCGCGCGGCCGCCCGTCCGGCGGGGGTCGGCCGGACGCGGACGACGCGGCCCGCGGCGGGCAGCCGCTCGACGAGCCCGGCGGCCTGCAGGCCGTCCACCATGCGGGCCGCCGCGGACTGGCTCAGCCCGACACGGCGGCCCAGCTCGGTGACGCCGAGCTCCGGGTCGTGCGCCAGGACGATCAGCGCCGCGGCCCCGCTCGGGCCGACCCCGCCCGCGCCGGCGGTGCCGGCGAGGATCACGTCGGTCACGGCCAGCGAGGCCGCCCCCAGCAGGTTCGCCACTCGATCATGCATGACTCATGCATATCAAGGTCCGGACGATCGCGACAAGGGCCGCGTCCCGGGGCTAGTCGGACGTCCAGAGGGTGTCGAGGCCGTGGCGTCCGGTCGGGATCGCCGAGGTGCCGGACGGGCGCGGCGCGGGGCGGCCGAGGGCGATGCCGGTCCGCACCCGCCACGGCTCGCCGAGCCCGGCGATCGCGGTGGCGCGCGCGCTGTTCGCCTCCGGGAAGAACGTCACCGGGCAGGTCCCGAGCCCCAGGAGGTGGGCCGCGAGGACGATCGTCTGGGCGACGCGGCCGCCGTCGAACTCGGCGTCCGCGTGGCTCCGGTCGAGCGCGAGCAGGACGACGACCGGGGCGGCGCGCAGGTGCAGCGCGTACGCGCCGCACTCGCTCAGCGCGCGGCGGGTCTCCGCGGAGCGGACCGTGTGGAACCGCCACGGCTGCCGGTTGCGCGCCGACCCCGTCCACCGCGCCGTGTCGAGGATCTCCCGCAGCGTCGCGTCGTCGACGTCCTCGCCGGTGAACCAGCGGGTCGCCCGCACCGCCCGGAGCGCGGCGAGCGGGCCGGACGGGGGCCGGCCGGTCACAGCGACCGGACCACCCGCGCCGGGGTGCCCACCGCGACGACGTCCGGCGGGACGTCCTTCGTGACGACCGCCCCGGCGCCGATCACGCTGTTGGCACCGACGGTCACCCCGGCGAGGACGATCGCGCCGCCGCCGATCCACACGTTGTCCCCGATCACGATCGGCGCCGCGCCCTCGATCTTCGCGCGCCGCCGCGCCGGGTCGAGCGGGTGCGTGGGCGTGAGCAACTGGACGTTCGGGCCGATCTGGACGTCGTCGCCGATCGTGATCGGCGCGACGTCCAGCGCGGTCAGCCCGTAGTTCGCGAACGAGCCGGAGCCGACGGTGATGTACGTGCCGTAGTCGACGTGCAGCGGCGGCCGGATGTGCGCGTCGGGGGCGATCGAGCCGAGCAGCTCCTCCAGGACGGGCCGGGCGGCGTCCGGGTCGGCGGCGTACATCTCGCCGTACCGGTGGGCCAGCGCCACCGCGCGCCTGGACGCGGCCTCCAGCTCGGGGTCGTCGGCGATGTACGGGTCGCCGGCCAGCATGCGTTCACGGTTGGTACGGGTGTCCCCGGCGAAGAAGTCGGTCACGCGGCCACCCTACGGGCGCGGTCACGGCAGGTGCTGGGGCTCGGCGGGCCCGCAGCCGCTCGATCAGCTCGGACGTCCGAGGCGCCCGCGACGCCCCGCACGTCCCGGGCGAGCGCGTCGAACCGGCCCTGCGCGGCCTGACCACCGGGACGGCCCCGTGACGCGCCCTTGACCGGGCGCCGCGCGCGGGGTTCTGATGGCCGGATGAAGATCCGCATCGGCGTGGGGGACGTGCCCGAACGCGGCGCACCGGACGGCCCGGGGCTCGCCGGCCTCGCGGCCGACCTGGAGGCGCGCGGCATCGACTCGCTGTGGCTGTCGGACCTGGCGGCCGCGCCGGACACCGTCGACCCGCTGGTCGGCATGGCGTACGCGGCGGGCCGCACCGAGCGGCTCAAGCTGGGGACGGGCGTGCTGGTGCTGCCCGGCCGCAACCCGGCCGTCGTCGCGGCGCAGCTCGCCGGGCTCGCCGCGCTCGCGCCCCGGCGCGTCCTGCCGGTCTTCGGCGTCCGCCCCGCGCGGCCCGCCGACCGTCCCGTCTACCCGGTGCCGGACGGGCCCCGCGCGGACGTGTTCGAGGAGGCCCTGCGCGTGGTGCGGGCGCTGCTCACCGAACCGTCCGTCACCCACCGCGGCCGGTACTTCCGCCTCGACGGCGCGTCGGTCGCGCCGCGGCCCGCCAAGCCGCTGGACCTGTGGCTGGGCGGCCGCGTCCCCGCCGCCATGGACCGGATCGGACGGCTCGGCGACGGCTGGCTCGGCGCGACCGTCACCCCCGCCGACGCCGAGGAATGCCGCGCCCTCATCCTGCGCGCCGCCGACCGGGCCGGACGGGCGATCGAGGAGGACCACTACGGCACCTACCTCACGGTCGTCCCGGACGACGCGGACGACCGCGCGGTGGACGCCCTCCTGGCGCGGCTCCGCAAGGACCGCCCCGACGTCGCCGACCCGCGCGACCTCCTGTGCTGGGGCTGGGACGGCGCCCGCGACCGGCTCCGCCGGTTCGTCGACGCCGGCCTGTCGAAGTTCGTCGTCCGCCCGGCGGGCCGGGTCGCGTCCCGCCGCGACTTCCTCGACGCCTTCGCCGCCGAACTGCTCCCCCTCGAGAACCGGTAGCGGCGCGCGGCGGCGTCACATCCGCTCGGCCCCGGACCTGACGGCGTCGCGGATGCGGGCGTAGGTGCCGCAGCGGCAGATGTTGCGCAGCTCGTCCAGGTCGGCGTCGGTGATCTCGCGGCCCTCGGCGCGGACCTGCCGCACCTTCGCCACCGCGGACATGATCTGCCCCGGCTGGCAGTAGCCGCACTGGGCGACGTCGTGCTCCAGCCACGCCTCCTGCATCGGGTGCAGGTCGCGGTCCACCGTGCCCGGCAGGCCCTCGATGGTGACGACCTCGTCGTCCGGGCCGATCCGGGACACCGGCACCGAGCAGACGTTGACCGCCTTGCCGTTCACGTGGGAGGTGCACGCCTGGCAGACGCCGATGCCGCAGCCGTACTTGGGGCCGGTGACCCCCAGCAGGTCGCGCAGCACCCACAACAGGCGCACGTCGTCCTCGGCCTCCACGGTGATCTGCTCGCCGTTGAGCCGGAAGGTATGGGTGGGCACGTCGGGCTCCTTAGAACGCGCGGTCCAGGCCGTCGACCGGGGACTGCGGTGTGGACGGCTGCAACGGGAGGGGCTCGAAGGCGAGCGTGTCGTGGTTGATGGGGAACCGGGTCGGCATCGTCCCGGTCGCGCGGGCGTAGGCGCACGCCACGGCCGCGAGGGCGGGCGCCACCGCCAGCTCGCCCGCACCGCCCGGCTCGTCCTCGCTCGGCGGCATGACGATCACGCGCGTCTCCGGCGGGGTGTTCCACTGCCGCGTGTAGAAGTAGTTGTCCCAGCTGCCTTCCAGCGGGACGCCGTCCCTCATGTGGAGGCTGGACGTCAGCGCCATCGCGATGCCGTCGTTGAGGCCGCCGATCATCTGCGCGTCCAGGCCGCGCGGGTTGATCGGCAGGCCCACGTCCACCACGACCAGCGCGCGCGTCACGCGCGGGCCGGTGACGCCGTTGCGGATCGGGCGGTTCACGGTCTCGGGGCGGCAGTCGATCTCGACGAGCACCGCGCACGCCGACCGGTACTCGCCGGCGAGCGCGACGCCCTGCGCGACCCCCGCGGGCAGCGACCGCCCCCAATCGCCTTCGGACGCCGCCCGGTCCAGGACGGCCCGCAGCTTCCCGTCGTCCAGGAAGGCGCGGCGGAACGCGACCGGGTCCTTGCCCATCTCGGCGGCGAGCCGGTCGACGACGAGTTCCCGCGCGCACACGACGTTCGGCGAGTACACGTTGCGCATGCTGCCGGTCTTGAACTTCAGCGGGATCTCGGTCAGCGTCTGCTTGGTCGGCCCGAACCGGTACGGCGACGACTGGCTCAGGTGGAAGAAGACCTGGGCGACGGCGTCGTTCACCAGGACCGGGATGTCGGCCGCGTTCGCGCTGATCATGTCGCCGAAGCCGTGGCTGAAGCTGGTCTCGGTGCTGACGTGCCGCTGCTCGTAGGACACGACGTCCCCGCCCCGGTAGGCGGCGCGCACCCGGGAGACCGACATCGGATGCACGCGCCCCTGCCGGACGCTGTCCGTCCGCGACCACGACAGCTTGACCGGCTTGCCCATCTTCTTCGAGATCTCCGCGGCCTCGACCGCCGCGTCCGGATGCAGGTGCCGCCCGAACGACCCGCCGCCCTCCACCACGTGCACCTTCACCTGGGACACCCGCAGGCCCAGCCGCTTCGCGATCTCCACCTGCGCGTCGCCCGGGACCTTCAGGCTCGCCCAGACCTCCGCGCTCCCCGACCGGACGTCCGCGACCGCGGCGTCCGGCTCCAGCGGCGAGTTGCTCGCGAACATGAACGCGAACTCGGCGTCGACCGTCCGGCTGAACAGCGGCGCCCCGCCCACCCGCGGCACCGCTCTCTTCAGCTTCGCCAGGACCGTGTCGTCCGACTCCCCCGCCACCGGACCCGGACGCCACGACACCTCCAGCGCCCGGAGCGCGTCGATGCACTGGCCGAACGTCCGTCCCCGCACCGCCACGCCGTGCTTCAGCACCGCGACGTCGGTGATCCCCGGCATCGCCGCCACCTCGGCGGCGTTGCCCACCGACGCGACCGTCCCGTCGATCGTCGGCGGGCGCCGCACCATCGTGGGCAGCGCGTCCGGAACGTCCAGGTCCATGGCGAACCGCTTGCGGCCCGTGACGGCGTCGAGGGCGTCCACCCGCGTCGTCGGCTTCCCCACGACCGCGAACTCCGCCGCCTTCTTCGGCGTCGCCGACACCCGGGTCGTGCGGGTCACCGCCGCGGCCTTCGCGAGCGACCCGTAGGTCGCGCGCCGCCCGCCCCCGACCACCGCGCCGTCCTCGGTCGTCAGCTTGCCGGCGTCCACGTTCCAGGCCCGCGCGGCGGTCGCCACCAGCCGCTCCCGCGCGATGGCCGCCGCCGTCCGCACCGGCCCGTACAGCGACCGCATCGACGTGGAACCGCCGGTGAACTGGTTGAACAGCAGCTCGGGCCGCGCGTCCGACAGCGACACCCGCACCTTGTCCAGCGGCAGGTCCATCTCCTCGGCGATCAGCATCGCGACGGCCGTGGTGATCCCCTGCCCCACCTCCGCGCGCGGCAGCGCGAACGCGGCCGTCCCGTCCTCGCCCACCTGGACGGCGACCAGCCCGGACGTCGGCGCCGACGCGAGCTTCACCAGGTCGCCGACGTCGAAGATCTCCTCCGGCTGCGGCGGCGTCGGGCTCGCGGCCGCCGGACCCCCCGTCCACTGCACGGCCACCGCCAGCGTCGGCGCCGTGACCAGATAGCCGAGGAACCTCCGGCGCCGCACGCCCGGTCCGTCCTCCATGGCGGCCTCCCGCTGTGGTAACTGACCACTTACGGGCGCAGCATCGCACACCGCCCCCACCCCGGGGAAGACCTTATTGGCGGATCGCCAATAACACTCCCGTCACACTCCGGTCAGCCCGAACACCGTCAGCGTCCACCCCGCCGGGCACGCCCGTCCCCCGCGCGAAGCCCGCATTGTGGGTGACGGCGTCGCGACCCGGACACGCCGCCACCCGACCAGAGCGGGCCGCGAGATCAGTGGTACGGGCCGTGGCGGCCGAGGGTGTCGACGGGCGCCGCGCCGGGGCGCGTCCACTGCGGTACCGGGCGGCTCGTCGGGCCCCAGGTGGCATTGCCGTCCGCGTCCGAGCGCCAGTACCAGCACGGCACGTCGCCCTCGGGCCAGCCCTCCGGATTGTCCTGCCACGCTTCGCCGCGGCCGTAGGGCGTCATGTCGAGCAGGGCCATGGAGCCGTTGACCGGCTCCGTGCCTCGGCCCGTCGTGGAGTAGGTGAGGAACGTGCGCTCGCCGTCGCGCAGGTAACTGGTCGCGTACCCCATCGCGCCGCCGACCGGCTCGTCCACACCGCGCACCGAGTACCAGGGCTCGGTGTAGCCCATGAAGTCGACGTAGGCGTCCACCTCGTCCCACTCGCCCGTCGTCAGCACGGCGTACGAGACGCCGCGGGCATTGAGGTAGACGGCGTCCTTCATGTGCCACACCGTGGTGGTGCAGCCCTCGCACTGGCCCTGCGGCGGCGCGTCGTCGTACCACATGTGCTTGTAGACGACGAGTTCCTCGCGGCCCTGGAACAGGTCGACGAACGGCACCGGACCGTCGGGCCCGACGATCTCGACCGTCCCGTCGAACTCCACCATCGGCAGCCGCCGCCGCGCCGCGGCGATCGCGTCGCCCTCGCGCGTGTGGGCCTTCTCGCGGACCAGCAGCTCGTCCCGGGCCGCGCGCCAGGTGTCCATGTCGACGACGGGCGGACGCCCGGGCAGGTCGTCGGTCATCGTGTCCTCCGTTGTCTCTGTCGCATCGCTCGTCCGAACAGACCCGTACCCCGTTCCGAACTCATCGCGCCCGTGGAGAGAATCGGCCCCCTGGCTCCTGCGGGCCGAGCTCAGCGTGGAGGAGAGCGACCCCCGCGCGCGAGCGCTGTACGAGCGAGCGGGGCCGCGTTCGACCGCCGCCCCGAGTCCTGGGACGAACCGGCACCCGACGGGTCGAACCGCCGGTACGAGACGGTCTGCACGGTGATGCGCAAAGACCTCGCGCAGGCCCGACCCGCGAGCGTTCGAGTCGACCGCCCTGCGCGTCCAGAAACAGGGTTCTCCGGTGCTAGATCACGAAATTGGCTACTTTCGGGGCATGGGGGCGAGGGCATGAGCGGCATATCGCGGCGGGGTTTCCTGGCCGCGGCGGGCGTGCTGGCGGCCGGAGGCGGTGCCGCCGCGCTGGTGGAAGCGGGCGTCCTGCCCGGCAAGGAACGCGCGGCACGGGCCCTGGGCCGCTGCGGCGAGATGCCCGCTCCCCCGGCGGTGCCGACCGGACCGGTGCAGGAGCACACCCTGCGCTTGGGCGGCGAGTCCGTGCGCGCAGTGATCGGCCGTCCGCCCGACGCCCGGCCCGACTCCCGGCTGCCCGTTGCCGTCCTGCTGCACGGCGGCGGCGGAAACGCGCGCACGCCGTTCGACGCCTACGCGATCCAGAACTACCTGGCCGACGCGGTGGCCCAGGACACGCCGCCGTTCGCCGTGGCGTCCGTGGACCACTGGTACCGCGACGGCCTCGTCACCGACCACCTGCTCCCGTTCCTGGCCGACCAGGGGTTGGAGACCGGACGCTTCGGCCTGCTCGGCTGGTCGATGGGCGGAGACGGCGCCCTGCGCCTGGCGGCGGAGCAACGCGCGCGAGTGGCCGCGGTCGTGGCGACATCACCCGCCATCGACGACGCGAAGGCCCGAGCCTACGCCCGGCGACTGACCGGCATCCCGGTGTGGGCCGCGTGCGGCAGCCACGACTCCTTCGCCGACCCGACCGAGCGACTCCTCGCGTCCCTGCGCGATGCGGGCGAGGACCCGGAAGGCGGGATCTACGCGGGCTGCCACGACGCGGCGTTCCGCCGCAAAATGCTCCCCCGCCAACTCCCGTTCCTGGGCCCCCACCTGACCGGCTCCGCCGACTGACCCGCCCGTCACCCCCCGAGTTCGCCCCGCTTCACTCGGGAGAGCAGGTCGGCGAACGCCGCCCGATCAAGCGCCAGATGCCCGGCCTCCCGGCGCTGGGGAGCGGGCATGAGGAAGGGGGGCGCGGGTTGCATCTGGTGCGGGCGGTGGCGGCGGAGTGCGGGGTCCGTAGGACCGGGGCGTCCGGCAAGTGGGTCTGGGCGAGGGTCGCCGCCGGGTGCCCGTAAATCGGTTGCGCCCGTGGGGATGATGGGCGGGTGCGCGAGTTCGATGATCTGGTCGCGGAGGCCGAGGCGGCGCCTGTCGAGGGGTGGGACTTCTCGTGGTTCGAGGGGCGGGCCACCGAGGAGCGGCCGTCGTGGGGTTACCAGCGGTCGATGAGCCGGCGGTTGCGGGAGGCCGGGGCCGCCCTGGACGTCCAGACGGGCGGGGGCGAGGTGCTCGCGGGGGCCGAGGCGTTCCCGCGGACGATGGTGGCCACGGAGGGGTGGCCGCCGAACGTCGCGAAGGCGACGCGGCTGCTGCATCCGCGCGGGGTCGTCGTGGTGGCGGACCCGGACGAGCCGCCGCTGCCGTTCGCCGACGGGGCGTTCGACCTGGTCACCAGCAGGCATCCGGCGACGGTGTGGTGGGACGAGATCGCACGGGTGCTCCGGCCCGGCGGGACGTACTTCGCGCAGCACGTCGGGCCCGGGACGGTGTGGGAGCTCGTCGAGTTCTTCCTCGGCCCGCAGCCGGACGCGAAGCACAGGCGGCACCCGGAGGTGGAGCGGGCCGACGCCGAGGCGGCGGGGCTCGAGGTGGTCGAGCTGCGGATGGAGCGGCTCCGGATGGAGTTCTTCGACGTGGGGGCGGTCGTCCACTTCCTGCGGAAGGTCGTGTGGACGGTTCCGGGGTTCACGGTCGAGAAGTACCGGGACCGGCTGCGGGACCTCGACGCGGGGATCCGCGCGGGCGGGCCGTTCGTCGCCCATTCCACGCGCGTCCTGGTCGAGGCCCGCAAGCCCGGCGGGTGACGCCCCCTCCGGTCAGCGGGGGCGGGGCGGGTATGTGGCGATGAACAGGCCCTCGGCGGTGACGCAGTCGCGGCCGTTGTGGCGGATGGCGCCGACCGTGCGGATCTTGCGGCCGTCCACGGACACCTGGCGGGCGGAGACGGTCAGGGGTTCGAAGAGGGGCGTCAGGCGGTGGTAGCGGAGGGTGAGTTCGGCGGTCATGCCGGACGCCCCCGCCCAGCCGTTCGCGACGCCGAGGGTGTGGTCGAGCAGGAGGGACGAGACGCCGCCGTGGACGCTCGACGGCGGCCCCTGGTACGGGAGGTCGAGGGTGGTCTCGGCCTCGATGCCGCCGTCCGGGGTGCCCGTGTACTCCAGCGGCGGGGCGATGGGGTTCTCGGGGCCGGTGGCCGGGTCGTGGCGGGTGTTGCCGTCGCCGCGCCACATGTCGACGAGGCGGTCGTGCAGGGCGGGCGCGGCGGCTTCGAGGTCGTCGGCGACGGCGTTGAGGCGGTCGGCGACGTCGGCCATGTCGGCGGTGGAGATGTCCCCGGCGCGGACGAGCGCGGCGATGACGCGGCGGGCGGCGGCGGAGGCGGCGTCGACGCCGCTGCGGCGGGGGGACGCCTGGAGGTCGATCGTCACGCGGGCCTCCCGGTCGGCTGCGGGTCGCGGGGCAGGCCGAGGATGCGTTCGCCGATGATGTTCAGCTGGACGTCCGTGGTGCCTCCGGCGATCGACATGTTGCGGGAGTTCAGGAACATCCATGTGGGGTCCTGCATGCCGCCGGGGCCCTCGCCGGTGAGGGCGCCGGGGCCGATCCAGTCGACGGCCGTCTCCCACACCTGCTGGATGTGCTCGACGCCGATGAGCTTGCCGATGGACGACTCGGCGCCCGGCTGCCCGCCGGCGAGCGAGCGCAGGGTGGTGCGGAGGCCGAACAGGCTGCTCGACTGGGCGTCGCAGAGGATGCCGCCGAGGGTGGCGAGGCGCTCGTCGTCGTCCGTCCGGACGAGCTTGAGGAGGGCCTCGCCGCCGCTGCCGAGGGACGAGTCGTTGGACAGCGACACCCGCTCGTTCGCGAGGGTGGTGCGGGCGAGCTTCCAGCCGTCGCCGGGGCGCCCGACGAGCAGGTCGTCCGGGATGAACACGCCGTCGAGGAACACCTCGTTGAACAGGGTGTCGCCGGTCAGCTCCCGGAGGGGGCGGATGTCGATGCCGGGCGCCTTCATGTCGAGGAGGAAGTACGACAGGCCCTTGTGCTTGGGGACGGACGCGTCGGTGCGGGCGAGCAGGATGCCCCAGTCGGCCTCGCGGGCCATGGACGTCCACACCTTCTGCCCGCTGATCTTCCAGCCGCCGTCGACCTTCTCGGCGCGGGTGCTCAGCGCGGCGAGGTCGGAGCCCGCGCCGGGCTCGCTGAACAGCTGGCACCAGCGGAGGTCGCCGCGCAGGGACGGCGGCAGGAAGCGCTCGTGCTGGGCGGGCGAGCCGTGCGCGATGAGCGTCGGCACCACCCAGTTGCCGATGATCATGTCGTGGGCGCGCAGGCCGGCGGCGCGCATCTCCTCGGCGATGACGAGCTGGGTGACGGCGTCGGCGCCCTTGCCCCAGGGGGCCGGGAGGTGCGGGGACGTGTAGCCGCGGTCGGCGAGGTAGTCGATGCGCTCCTTGCCGGTGAGGGCCCGCGCGGGGTCGAGTTCGGCGCGGACGTCGGTGCGGATCGCGTCGGCCTCGGGCGGGAGCTCGACGGACAGCTCGCGGCGGACGCCGTCGAGGGTGAGGCGCGCGACGCGGCGGCGCCAGTCGCCCGTGGAGCCGAGGAGGACGCGGAGGGTCTGCGCGCGGCGCAGGTACAGGCTCGCGTCGTGCTCCCACGTGAAGCCGATGCCGCCGAGCGTCTGGATGCAGTCCTTCGCGGTGGTGAAGGCGGCGTGCGGGGCGGTCGCGCCGGCGACGGCGGCGGCGAGGGACGCCTCGCGGGGGTCGGCGGTGTCGTGGGCGCGGGCTGCGTCCCACGCGCAGGCGCGGGCCTGCTCGGCGTGCGCGAGCATGCGGGCGCAGCGGTGCTTGACGCCCTGGAACTGGCCGATCGGACGGCCGAACTGCTCGCGGACCTTCGCGTACTCGGCGGCGGTCGCGGTCGCCCGGTCGGCGAGGCCGGAGGACTCGGCGGCGAACAGGACGGCCGCGAGGTCGAGCACGGTGCGGGTGCCGAGGTCGAGCGTCGCGTCCGGGACGGCGCCGTCGGCGTGCAGGCGGCCGAGGCGGCGGGTCAGGTCGTGGCTCGGGAGCTCCTCGGCGGGCGCGCCGGACAGGACGACCCACGCCGTCCGGTCGCCGGCGCGGGCGGGGACGACGAGGACGTCGGCGAGGTGCGCGCCCATGATCGGCTCGGACGTCCCGTGGAGCGTTCCGTCGGCGCGCAGTTCGAGGCCGCCGGGGCGGAGGCCGACGGCGCCGAGCGCCGCGCCGGACGCGAGTCCCGCGAGGTGGTCGCGGTGCCCCGCGCGGTGCAGGACGGCGCTCGCGAGGACGGTCGGGAGGAACGGCCCGGGGGTCATCGCGCGGCCGAGCTCCTCGAGGGCGACGGCGAGTTCGAGCAGCCCGTACCCGGCACCGCCGGCGTCCTCGGGGAGGTGCAGGCCGAGGAGGCCCTGGGCGGCGAGGTCGTCCCAGAACGGCGGGAGCTTCTCGCGGTCGGCGTCCACGGCGGCGCGCACGGCGGCCTGCGTCACCTGGCGGGCCGTGAAGGCGCGGACGGCGTCGCGGAGGTCGCGGTGCTCCTCGGTCAGTCCGATGGTCATGCTCAGATCCGTTCGATGATGGTGGCGGTGGAGTGCGCGCCGCCCGCGCACATGGTGACGAGGGCGGTGGTGCGGTCGGCGCGCTCCAGCTCGTTGACCGCCTGGGTGATCAGCCGGGCGCCGGTGGAGCCGACGGCGTGGCCGAGGGCGATGGCGCCGCCGTTGACGTTGACCTTGTCCATGTCGGCGCCGAGGACGCCCGCCCAGGACAGGACGACGGACGCGAACGCCTCGTTGATCTCGACGAGGTCGATGTCGGACAGCTTCATGCCGGCGCGGTCGAGGACGTCGCGGGTCGAGTCGATGGGGCCGTCGAGGTGGTAGTGCGGGTCGGAGCCGACCATGGTGGACGCGACGATGCGGGCGCGGGGCCGCAGCCCGAGTTCGGCGGCGCGCTCGCGAGACATCAGCAGGACGGCGGCGGCGCCGTCGCTGATCTGCGAGGAGTTGCCCGCGGTGTGGACGCCGTCCGGGATGACCGGGTTGAGGGCGGCGAGCTTCTCCGGGGACGTCTCGCGGAGGCCCTGGTCGCGGGTGACGACCGCGGTCTCGCCGGTCGGGCCCTCCTTGGACATGACGGGCGCTTCGATCTCGATGATCTGGCCCGCGAAGCGGTCCTCGGCCCAGGCGCGGGCCGCCTTCCGCTGGGAGTCGAGGCCGAGCGCGTCGGCGTCCGCGCGGGTGATGCCCCGGTTCTTCGCGATGCGTTCGGCGGCGGTGAACTGGTCGGGGTAGTCGAAGTCCCAGCCGTCCGGCATGGGGCTGCCGGTCTCGGGGGTGAGGGCCTGGCCGAGGAAGACGCGGCTCATGGCCTCGACGCCGCAGCCGATGCCGGTGTGGATCGTTCCCGCGGCGATCAGCCCGGCGACGAGGTGGACGGCCTGCTGGGAGGAGCCGCACGCGCAGTCGATGCTGGTGCAGGCGGTCGTGTACGGGAGGCCCGCGTACAGCCAGGCGTTGCGGGTGACGTTGTTCGCCTGCTCGCCCGCCTGGGTGACGCAGCCGCCGACGACCTGCCCGACCGTGGCCGGGTCGACGCCGAGCCGGTCGAGGAGGCCCTTCTGGGTGGCGCCGAGCAGCTGCGCCGGGTGCAGGCCCGACAGGGCGCCGTGCCGCTTGCCGACCGGGGTGCGGGCGGCGTCGACGATGACGGCTTCAGGCATGGGGGGTTCCTTCCTGCCCGGTCAGGACGCGCTTGGCCCAGCGGTAGTCGGCCTTGCCGCTGGGCGAGCGCATCACCGCGCCGGTGAACGTGATCAGTGCCGGGATCTTGTAGCCGGCGAGGTGGCCGCGGCAGTGCGCGCGGAGTTCGTCGGCGGTCGGGGCGGTGCCGGGGCGGGCCTCCACGACGGCGGCGACGCGCTCGCCGAACCGCTCGTCGGGGACGCCCGCGACCAGCGCGTCCATCACCGCGGGGTGGGCCTTGAGGGCCTGCTCGACCTCTTCGGGGAAGACCTTCTCGCCGCCGGTGTTGATGCAGCCGGAGCCGCGGCCGAGGACGACGACGGTGCCGTCGGCCTCGACGCGGGCCATGTCGCCGAGGACCGACCAGCGGACGCCGTCGATGACGGGGAACGTGGCGGCGGTCTTCTCGGGGTCGTTGTGGTAGCCGAGCGGGACGTGCCCGCTGCGCGCGATGTAGCCGGGTTCGTCCGATCCGGGCGGGATCGGGCGCAGCGCCGCGTCGACGACGGTGACGCGGGGGTTCGGCGACAGCCGCATGAGGCCGTCGGCGCCGACCGCGATGGTGCCGTCCACGCCCGACTCGGAGGCGCCGAACCCGTTGTTGACGTGCAGGTCCGGGATCAGCTCGGCGAACTCCTCCTGCACGCTGCGGGACAGGATCGCGCCGCCGGAGCCGAGCACCTTGACCGACGACAGGTCGTACGCGGCGCCGTGCGCGCGGATCGCGTCGGCGAGCGGGCGGGCGATGGCGTCGCCGACGACCATGACGATCAGCGGCTTCTCGCGCTCGATGAGCCGGAGCGCCTCGAAGGGCTCGAAGCGGCGCATCAGCACGGTCGGGGAGCCGGTGAGCAGCGCGCTCAGCAGGTTGTAGGTCGCGGCGCCGTGCATGAGCGGCGCGGTGACCAGGTAGGTGAGGGGGAAGCCGGACTCGGCGGCGGCGGCGAGCGCCTCGGCGCTGCGGTGCGGCTCGCCGTAGTGGTTCCCGCCGCGCAGTGCGGCCATGTAGAAGTCCTCGTGCCGCCAGACGACGCCCTTGGGCAGGCCGGTGGTGCCGCCGGTGTAGATGATGAACCGGTCGTCGGGCGAGCGGCCGTCGCGCGGCGCGGCGGCGCCGTCCGGGACGTCCGGGTAGTCGGCGACGGCGATGCGGTCCGGCCAGGGCTCCTTCTCGGCCGGGCCGTCGCCGTCGCCGTCGCCGATGACGATCGCGAGGCGGAGCGCGGGGCAGTCGGCGGCGACGCGGGCGGCGGCGGGCGCGAACTCCGCGCCGACGAACAGGGCGGCGAGGCCCGCGTCGGTGTACAGGTGGTGCAGCTCCCGGTCGGTGTAGCGGAAGTTGATGTTGACCGGGACGGCGCGGGCCTTCACGCACGCCAGCAGCGCCTCGACGTACTCGGGGCCGTTGGTCAGGTGCAGGCCGACGTGCTCGCCGGGCCCGATGCCGGACGCCCGCAGCCGTGCGGCCTGCGCGTCGGCGCGGCGGTCGAGCTCCGCGAACGTGGCCCGGTGGTCACCGCACACGAGGGCGAGGCGGTCCGGGACCGCCGCCGCCACGGTCTCGAAGAGTGTCGCCAGCTGAAGCGTCATGCGACCGAAGTTAGAATTGATTCTCGCCACCGGACAAGATCAGTCCCACTGAGTGGTTCGCGGCGGTCGGAGCGGGGGTCACCGGCCCGCTGAGCGGGATCGGACCGGCCGTAAAAATAGAATTCGTACTAGCCTCCGTCGGATCATCGCGAACACCGACGGGAGCACCGATGAACGCTGACCTCACCCTGGCGGGGCGCACCGCCGTCGTCACCGGCGCGGGCGCCGGGCTGGGCCGCAGCGAGGCCCTCGCGCTGGCCGGGCAGGGCGCGGCCGTCGTCGTCAACGACATCGGCCCGGCCGCCGAGGACGTCGCCGCCGAGATCCGCGACGCGGGCGGCGAGGCCGTCGCCGTCGCCGGGGACGTCGGCGACTGGACGCTCGGCGAGAAGCTGGTGCAGACGGCCGTGGAGACGTTCGGGAGCCTGGACGTCGTCGTCAACAACGCGGGGGTCCTGCGCGACAAGATGCTGTTCAACCTGTCCGAGTCCGACTGGGACGACGTGGTCCGCGTCCACCTGAAGGGCCACGCGGCCGTGTCCCGCGCCGCCGCCGTGCACTGGCGGGCCGCGAGCAAGGCCGCGGGCGGCCCGGTGTACGGGCGGGTGGTCAACACGGCGTCCGAGGCGTTCCTGTTCGGTTCCGCCGGGCAGCCGAACTACTCGGCGGCGAAGGCCGGGATCGTCGCGCTGACCCTGTCCACGGCGCAGGGCCTCGCCCGGTACGGGGTGCGGGCGAACGCGATCTGCCCGCGCGCCCGCACGGCGATGACCGAGGCGTCGTTCGGCGAGGGCACCGCCCCCGGCGGCGTGGACGCCATGGCGCCCGAGCGGGTCGGGACGTTCGTCGGCTACCTCGCGTCCCCCGCCGCCGAGAAGATCAGCGGCCAGGTGTTCGTCGTGTACGGCGACATGGTCGCGCTCATGGCGGCGCCGACCGTGGAGCGCAAGTTCACGGCCGAGAGCGGCGTGTTCTCCCCCGAGGAGTTCGCCGCGCAGGTCACCCCGTACTTCGACGACCGCGACCCGCGCCGCACGTACGCCGCGTGGGACGTCGCCGCGCTCGACACGACGGGCACCAACCAGCCGCGCTGACCCCCGGGCCGGCGGCCGCCCCCGCAGCGCGCGGACGGGGGCGGCCGGCCGCCCGTCAGTACGCCCCGGGCCCGCGCAGCGACGCCTCCGCGCCGCCGTCCACGTAGACGACCTGGCCCGCCATGTGCGAGTTCGCCGGGGAGATCAGCCAGGCGAGCGCCTCCGCGACGACCTCCGGGCCGGCGTACCCGTTCAGCGGCATCGGGACGGCCCGGTCCATCGCCTCCCGCATCTTCGGGTCGGCGAACAGCGGCTCGCTCATCGGCGTCCGGACGACGCCCGGCGCGACCGCGTTCAGCGGGATGCCCGCGCCCGCCCACTCCGCCGAGACCGACGCCGCGCGCAGCCACCGCGCCAGGGCCGCCTTCGACGACGGGTACAGCCGGTTGCCCGCGCCGCGCCCGGCCGCCTCCTCCGCCGCCGCGAGCGCCGCGGGCTCGTCGCCGTCCAGGCAGGCCCGCAGGACGTCGTCGTCCACCGGCTGCGTCCCGGAGATCGACCCGACGGCGGCGGCGCGGGGCCGCCCGGCGCGGGCGAGCGCGGGCCGCAGCCCCGCCAGCAGGGCGACGGCGCCGAAGTGGTTGACCGCGACGGTGAGCGGCGTCGGGCCGGACACGCCCGCGCACGCCACGACGCCGTCGAGCGTCCCGCCCGACCGGTCGAGGACGCCGGCGACGGCGGCGGCCCGGCCCTCCGGCGTGCCGAGGTCGGCGCGGACGTCCGCGTCGCGCAGGTCGACGCCGATGACCTCGTCGCCGCGGTCGCGCAGCAGCTCCGCGAGGGTTCTGCCGATGCCGGAGGCGCTGCCGCTCACCGCGACCGTGCGTCCCGTGGTCCCTGCCATAGATGGGTCTCCTTCACATGTGGGAGCCGCCGTCGACCCGCAGGTCGACGCCGGTCTGGTAGGCGGCGTCGGACGAGCCCGCGTACGCGATCACCGCCGCGATCTGCTCGGCGCGGGCCTGCCCGAACGGGGCGGCGAGCCGCCCGAAGTACGTCGGGTCGACCCCGGCGGGGAACATGTCGGGCGCCCGGGTCAGCGGGGTGTCGGTGCCGCCCGGCGAGACCGACAGCACCCGGACGCGGCGCGGGCTCAGTTCGGCGGCGAGGCTCAGCGAGAACGAGATCACCGCCCCCTTCGACGCCGAGTACGCCGACATGTACGGGTTGCCCTGCACCGCCGACAGGGACGCGACGTTGACGATCGCGCCCGTCCCGTCCGGCAGGTGCGGCGCGGCCTCGCGGCAGAACAGCGCGGTGCCGACCAGGTTCACCTGGAACAGGCGGGTGAGGTCGGCGACGGTCAGGCTGCCGAGCGGCGTGGTCTTGTGGATCCCCGCGACGTTCACCAGGACGTCGATGCCGCCGAGCACCGCGGCCGCGTCCCGGACGGCGTCGACCACCGCGGGCTCGTCGGTGACGTCGGCGACGCGCGTCGCGATCGTCCCCGGGCCGATGATCGCGGCGGCCGTCTCGGCGAGGCCGTCCGCGGACAGGTCCACCGCGTAGAGGGCGGCGCCCTCGCTCGCGAGGCGGTCCGCGGTGGCCCGCCCGATGCCCGACGCGGCCCCGGTGAGCAGCACTTTCACACCGTCATAGCGCTTCATGACCGCACGGTAGCGACGGCCCGGACGGGACGGCCGGTGCGATCCCGGCCACCGGAACCCGCGCGTCAGCCGGACGCGTTGGAGCGGGGCGCGAGCAGCAGCCGGCACGCCATCCGGATGTCGCTCTCCACGTCCGCCATGGACGCGCGCCCGTTCAGGCTCATCTGCAGCACCCCGTACCAGCACTGCATGAGCAGCCGCACGAGCCGGACGTCCTGCGCCGTCGGCACCTCGATGCCGATGGCCAGCAGCACGATCTCCTGGAACGTGGTGTCGATCTTGGCGGTGTCGACGACGGTCGCGACGTTCGCGCTGTTCGCGGCGTGCAGCATCGACGCCGACAGCAGCGGCTGCGCCATCAGCGTGCGGCTCGCGGCGACGAGCAGGTCGGCGACCGCGTCCTCCGGGTCGGTGCCGGGCGGCGGCGGGCCGACGCCCTCCCCGAACCGGTCCACCTGCGCGGCCATCACCGCGGTGAACAGGTGCACCTTCGAGGGGAAGTACCGGTAGAGCGTGCCGATGGCCACCCCGGCGGCCTTGGCGACCTCGTGCATCTGGACGCGTTCGAGGGGCTTCTCGCCGCCGATGCGCATGGCGGCGCGCAGGATGCGCTGCCGCCGGTCGTGCTGCTCCGGCGAGCTGGGCTCGGCCGACAGCCGCGCCGACGCGATCCTCGCCACGATCTCCCCCTCCGGCTCCGTCCTGACACGACAATATCTAGCCGCCCGGAACGGTCCGCCGCACACCGATACCGCTCAGTGGGACGCGGGGGCCCGCACGGCCGCACCGCGCTTACGTTTGCCGCGCCGAGATCGCGAAGGGGACGTCACGTGGGCGAATGGACGGACGAGTACGACGTGGTGGTGGCCGGGTCGGGTGCGGGCGCGCTGGCCGGGGCGCTCGCCGCCGCGGCGGGCGGGCGGCGCACCGCCGTCCTGGAGAAGACGGCGCTGCTGGGCGGGACCACCGCCTACGCGGGCGCGTCGATCTGGCTGCCCGGCACCCGGGTGCAGCGGCGCGCCGGGATCGACGACGACTCCACCGAGTCGGCCCGCGCCTACCTGACGGCGCTGCTCGGGGACGGTCCCGCCGCGCTGCGCGAGGCGTTCCTCGAGACCGCGCCGCAGGTCGTCGAGTTCCTGGAGAGCGACCCCGCCGTCGAGTTCGAGTGGCAGGCGTTCCCCGAGTACTACGACGCCCCGGGCCGCACCGCGCGGGGCCGGTCGTTCGTCCCGCTGCCGCTGCCCGCCGAACGGCTCGGCGACCTCGCGGCGCTCGTCCGCCCGCCGGTCGACCGGGACCGCGCCGGACTGGGGCACGACCCGTCCGTCCCGCTGGCGCAGGGCCGCGCGCTGATCGGGCGGCTGCTGCTGGCGTTCACCGGCACCGGGCGCGGCGACGTCCGCACCCGCACGGCGCTGACCTCCCTGGTCACGGCGGACGGGCGGGTCGTCGGGGTCGAGGCCGACACCCCGGACGGGCCGGTGCGGCTGCGGGCCCGGCACGGGGTGCTGCTCGCCGCGGGCGGGTTCGAGTCGTCCGCCGAGCTGCGCGCCGAGCGGAAGGTGGCCGGGTCGGCGGAGTGGACGATGGCGCCGGACGGCGCGAACACCGGCGACGCGATCGCGGCGGCCGTCGCCGCCGGGGCCGCGACCGGCAACCTGGACGAGGCGTGGTTCTGCCCCGGCCTCCTCGGCCCGGACGGCCGCGCCGCGTTCACCCTCGGCTTCCGCGGCGGCCTCATCGTCGACGGGACGGGCCGCCGGTTCGCCAACGAGTCGCTCCCCTACGACCGCATGGGCCGCGCGATGGCGGCCGCGCAGGGGCCCCTGCACCTGGTCTTCGACGCGAAGGGGAAGGGGGCGCCCGCCATCACGATCCCCGCCGCCGACCCCGACGCCCACCTGGCCGCCGGCGCCTGGGCGCGGGCCGACACGCTGGCCGGGCTCGCCGCGGAGATCGGCGTGCCCGGCCCGGCCCTCGCCGCGACCGTCGAACGGTTCAACGGCTTCGCCGCCGCGGGCGCCGACGCGGACTTCCACCGCGGCGAGGACCGCTACGACCGGTACTTCACCGGCGGCGGGCACGGCCTCGTCGCCGTCGACCAGGGCCCCTACTACGCGGCCCGGATGGTGGTCAGCGACCTCGGCACCAAGGGCGGGCTCCGCATCGACCCCGACGCCCGCGTGCTCGACGCGTCCGGCCGTCCGATCCCCGGCCTCTACGCGGCGGGCAACACCACCGCGTCCTTCACCGGCCCCGTCTACCCGGGGCCGGGCGTCCCCATCGGCACCGGAATGGCGTTCGCGTACCGGGCCGTGCGGCACATGGCATCCGAGGAGAAGTGAACATGACATCGATCAGGACGCGGGCCGCGCTCGCCGCCGCCGCGGGCGCCGCCGTGGCCGCCGCGGCCTTCGGCGCCGCCGTGCCCGCGCAGGCGGACGTCCCGCCCGGCCACCGCGGACGCCTCCTGTCCGCGGGGCCCGTCGCGGGGACGGCGGCGCTGCCGAGCGCCGCCGCCAACCGCACGGTCGCCTACACGTCCGAGGGCGCCGACGGCCGGCCGGTCACCGTGACCGGCACCGTCGCGATCCCCCGGGGGACGCCGCCGCGCGGCGGCTGGCCCGTGCTGAGCTGGGCGCACGGCACGACCGGCACCGCCGACGTCTGCGCCCCCTCCGCCGACACCGCGGACGGCCCCGCGCACGACTACCTCGCGGTCACCGAGCGGTACCTCGACAGGTGGGTCGCGCAGGGGTACGCGGTCGTGCAGACCGACTACGAGGGCCTCGGCACCCCCGGCGGGCACCCGTACATGCACGGCCGCAGCGAGGCGAACGCCGTCGTCGACATCGTCCGCGCCGCCCGCGGCCTCGACCGCCGCATCGGCCGGAACTGGTACGTCGCCGGGCACAGCCAGGGCGGCCACGCGGCCCTGTTCACGGCCGCCGCCCGGCAGACGCCCCGCGACGTGCGCCTGCAGGGCGCGCTCGTCCTCGCGCCCGGCTCGCAGACCAGCGCGACCCCCGAGTACGTGCGGTCCGGGCTCCCGGGCGCCCAGGCGGCGATGCCGTTCCTGTTCGTCCTGCTCACCGGCGCCGAAGCGGCCGACCCGGCGATCGTCCCGGACGACCTGCTGACCGACGAGGCCCTCCCGATGCTCCAGGCCGCCCGGACGTCCGCGTGCACCTTCGGGCTCCGGAAGATGGCCGAGGGCTTCGACCCCACGAAGGTCTTCCGGCCCGACGCCGACCTGGGGCCGCTCGTCGCGTACCTGCGCTCGCAGGAGCCCACGGGCCTGACCCTGCGCGTGCCCGCGCTCGTCCAGCAGGGCACCGCCGACACGCTCGTCTCACCGGAGGCGACGAAGCTGCTGCTCGGCGACCTCTGCGAGCGCCGCGACGCCGTCGCCTACCGCGAGTACGAGGGCGCCGACCACCGCGCGCTGCTCGACGCGTCGTTCGCCGACGGCCTGCGGTACGTCGAGAGCCTGCGCCGCGGCGACGCCCCGCCCTCCGACTGCTGACCGCCCCGGGCCCGCGGCCGGCGCCGCGGGCCCGGCGGCTCACAGGAAGCGGCGGATCGGGACGACCGACGCCTCCATCGCGCGGTGCACGACCCCCCGCCGCCGCCAGCGCCCCGGCTCGACGGGATCGCTGACCGCCAGGTCCCGGGTGAAGTGCTCGTCCAGCCGCGCGGTCACCTCCCGGTCGATGACGGCGAGCATGATCTCCTCGTCGTGGTCGAGGGACCGCCGGTTGAAGTTCGTCGAGCCGATCAGCGACGCCGTCCCGTCCATCGTGATGATCTTCGTGTGCAGCATGGACGGCCGGAACTGCGCGATCCGCACCCCCGCGTCCAGCAGCTCGTCGTAGTGCCGCTGCCCCGCGAGCCTGCTGACCCGCTTGTCGGCGTGCCGCCCGGGCAGCAGGATCTCGACCGCCACGCCGCGGCGCGCCGTCCGGCACAGCAGGTCGGTGAAGTAGTCGTCCGGCGCGAAGTAGGCCGTCGCCAGCCGCAGCCGGTGCTGCGCCGACTCCAGCACCACCCGGATCAGGGTCTGCATGTCCTGCCACCCCATGCTGGCCGAGCCCCGCACCACCTGGACGACCGCGTCCCCCGCGGGTTCGTGCGGGCGGAACCGGTCGCGCTCGTCGAACAGCTCGTCGTGGCACTCGGCCCAGTTCTGCGCGAACCCCGCGGCGATGCCGTCCACGGCGGGGCCGCGCACCCGCACGTGGGTGTCGCGCCACTCGCCGCTGTCGCGGGCGTCGCCCTTCCACTCGTCGGCGATGCCCACCCCGCCGGTGAACGCCGTGTGCTCGTCCACGATCAGGACCTTGCGGTGGCACCGGTGGTTCTGCTTGAACGGCGACAGGTACGGCGGCCTCCGGAACCAGGCGACCGTCACCCCCGCCGCGTCCATCGCGTCCAGCAGCTCCTTCTCGATCGGGTGGCTGCCGAAGCCGTCCAGCAGCAGCCGCACCCGCACGCCCGCGCGGGCGCGGTCCGCCAGCGCGCGGGCGAACCGGCTCGCGATGTCGCCCCGCCAGTACACGTACGTCATCATGTCGACGGTGTGCTCGGCGGACGCGATGGCGTCCAGCATCGCGGGGAAGATCTCGTCGCCGTTGCGCAGCGGCTCCACCGCGTTGCCCTCGGTCGCGGCGACCCCGAGCAGCCGCTCCAGCCGCCGCCGCAGCCGCACCGCCGCGCCGTCCGGCTCCCCGGCGCCGCCCGGCGCGGCCCCGTCCAGGGTGATCGACGTCATGCGTCCTCCCGCGTCGTCGGTGTCGGTGGTCAGAACGGTGAGCGGAACCGGGCCCGGCGCCCCGCGGCCCCGCTGCGGCCGACGGCCCGCGACGAGGACCGGAACGGCTTGCTCAGCAGGCGCCCGAGCGGACCCGGCGCCGAGGACCCCGCCCGCGATCCGAACCCCAGCGCCCGCTGGGTCCCCCGCTGCGGATGCCGCGACAGCCTCGGCAGCAGGAACGCCAGCACCAGCAGCACCGCGCACACGCCCACGATGGCGACGACCGCCATGTTCTCGCCCCTTCCGGAGATGTCCTCAACGTCTGGCGACGCTTTACCCCAGACAAACAAAGACATTCCGCCCGATCGACCTCACCGGTCAGGGGCGGGACGCTCCGTTGAGCGCGGCGACCGGCGGCGCGATCGTCAGGCGACCTTCCAGGTGCGGTCACCAAGGGTGGCCACCAGGTCCAGATGACCACCGAGCGCGGTGACGTAGTCGCGCACGACGTCGACCCCCGACACCTCGCCGTGCTCGATCTTCGAGATCCGGGCCTGGCTCACACCGAGCAGCTCGGCCAGTTCGGCCTGGGTCACACCGGCGGCCTTGCGGATCTCGGCAAGCTGGAAGCCGCGAACGTACGCCTCTCGCCGAGCACGCGCCGCGGCCCGGCCGGCCGCCCTTTCCTCCTCGCTGCGAGGATCCAGCGCCGCCGCCTCCGCCTTGACCTCCGACCACTTCTTGAAGTTCGTACTCATCCGTCCTCCTCCTTCAAGGCGATCAGGTGCTCCGTAAAGCGCTCGTCGGCCAGCGGGATGGACTCTTTGTACCAGTTCTCCCAGTTGCCCTCCTTGTCGCCCGCCACGAGGAAGATCGCTTCGCGTACGGGGTCAAAGCACACAAGAATAACCATAAGGTTATGTTGCCCAGCGTGACTTCGCGACTACCGATGGTCCGGCGGGTCAGACGAGGTTGTCTTCGATGGCGAGGCCGAACTCGCCGCGGCCGTACATGGACAGGGCGCGCTCGACGTCGTTGGCGACGTGGACGCTGCCCGCGTGGGCGTCGCGCCAGGCACGCTCGATCACGTGGCCGCGGCGCAGCGAGTTGCCGCCGGCGGTCTTGAACAGGATGTCGATGGCCTCGATGGCGCGCTCGGTGCCGCGCACCTGGTCGCGGCGGGCGCGCAGGCGGAGCTCCATCGGGATCTCCTCGCCGCGCACCGCGTGGGCGTGCACGTCCCGCATGTTGCGTTCGGTCTGCAGGACGGCCGCGTCGATCTCCGAGGCGGCGCGGGCCACCGCGACCTGCGCGAACTCGTCCTCGACGAAGCGGCCGCCGCCGAGGCTCAGCCGGATCCGGTCGCGCATCTGCGCCACGTACGAGCGGTAGCAGCCCGCGGCCATCCCGATGACGCTGGACGAGACCGTCGTGGTGAAGACCGTGCCGAACGGGAGCCGGTAGAGGGGGCCGGTGTTGACCTTGCGGCCGGGGGCGCGCAGGCGCGCCTGGTCGTAGTTGCGCATCGCGCGGTGCGCCGGGACGAACGCGCGCTCGACGACGATGTCGTCGCTGGCGGTGCCGCGCAGGCCCATCGAGTCCCAGACCCGGCGGATCTCGTAGTCGGCGCGGGGCAGCAGGACGGTCATGAAGTCGACGGGGCGGCCCTCGGCGCCGACGACGAGCCCGCCGAGCAGCACCCAGGACGCGAACTCGCAGCCGGACGAGAACGCCCACCGGCCCGAGATCTCGAAGCCGTCCTCGACGGGGGTGAGCCGGCCGATCGGGGCGTAGGAGGAGGCGATGAGGGTGTCCGGGCCGGCGGCCCACACCTCGCGCTGCGCGGCGTCGGGGAACAGGCCGAGGTGCCACGAGTGGACGCCGAGGACGGCCGCGACCCAGCCGGTGGAGCCGCAGGCGCCGGAGATCTCCCGGACGGCGGCGTAGAACTCGACGGGGTCGCCCTCGGCGCCGCCGTACCGGGCGGGCTGCAGCAGCCGGAACACGCCCGCGTCGGTCAGCTTCCTGATGGTGTCGGCGGGGATGCGGCCCTTCTCGTCCACGGTCCGGGCCCGCTCGGCGATGCCCGGCAGCAGCCCGCGCACGGCGTCCAGGACCTCACTGCTCATCCGCCCGCTCCTGTCCTCCTCGTCCGGTTCGTGCAGGACACCACGGGGGCCGGACGGGCGCGCGGAGGCGTCCCGGCCAGCGGGACCGGGCCCCGGACGGCGTGACCTGCGACATAGCGTGCGAACCATCTCGTCCATAGCCGAAGGGATGATCCACCGTGACCGCTGCCGAGTCGGACGCGATCCGCCGCATCGAGGCCGAGGCGATTTCCAGCCGGTTCGCCCGAGGATGGCACTGCCTGGGCCTCGCCGAGAAGTTCAAGGACGGCAAGCCGCACACGATCAACGGGTTCGGCCAGAAGCTCGTGGTCTTCATGGGCGAGGACGGCAAGATCAACGTGCTGGACGGCTACTGCCGGCACATGGGCGGGGACCTGTCCCAGGGCACCGTCAAGGGCAACACGATCGCGTGCCCGTTCCACGACTGGCGCTGGGGCGGCGACGGCCGCTGCAAGGGCATCCCGTACTCGCGTCGGGTGCCGCTGCGCGCGCGCACGGCCGCCTGGCCGACCATGGAGAAGAACCAGCTCCTGTTCGTCTGGAACGACCCCGAGGGCAAGCAGCCCCCGGCGGACGTCACGATCCCCGTCATCGAGGGCGCCACCCGCGACGACTGGACCGACTGGCGCTGGACGGAGCAGATCGTCCACACCAACGCGCGCGAGGTCATCGACAACGTCGTCGACATGGCGCACTTCTTCTACATCCACCAGTCGTTCCCGACGTACTTCAAGAACATCTTCGAGGGCCAGACGGCCACGCAGATCATGAAGGGCGTGACGCGGGAGGACTCGCGGCGGCAGCGCGAGGGCAGCGGCGGGGGCGGCGGGCCGCGGATGCTCGGCAACACCTCGGTCGCGACCTACCACGGGCCGTCCTTCATGATCGACGAGCTCACGTACCACTACGAGGGCTACGACCTGAAGTCCGTCCTGATCAACTGCCACTACCCGATCGACGAGAACTCGTTCTCGCTGCACTCGGGGATCATCGTCCAGCACAGCGAGGCGCTGCCGCCCGCGGCCGCCGAGGCGACCGCGGAGAAGCTGTCCACGTTCATCCTGGCGGGCTTCCAGCAGGACGTCGAGATCTGGAAGAACAAGACCCGCATCGACAACCCGCTGCTGTGCGAGGAGGACGGCCCCGTCTACCAGCTCCGCCGCTGGTACCAGCAGTTCTACGTGGACGTCGCGGACGTCGAGCCGGAGATGACCGACCGGTTCGAGTACGAGATCGACACCACCCGGCCGGTCGAGTCGTGGAAGAAGGAGGTCGAGGAGAACCTCGCCCGCCTGGACGCGGCGGAGGCCACGGCGTGACGGTGCGGTCCGACGAGCGGCTGGACGGGGCGCCGATGCGTCCCGTCCGCTGCCGCCGCTGCGCCGGCGAGGTGCTGGCCCGCAAGTCCAGCTGGGAGCAGACCAGCATCCAGTGGACGGCCGAGGCGCGGGCCGCGTGCACCGGACTGGACGAGGACGAGCACGGGACGTGCCCGGCGCTGCGCTCGGCCATCCAGGAGGCGGCGCTCACCGGCGGCATCGAGGTCCTCGATGACTGACCCGCCCCCGGGCCGGCTGGCCGGGCGGGTCGCGGTCGTGACGGGCGCCGGGGACGGCATCGGCCGGGGCGTCGCGCGCCGGTTCGCCGCCGAGGGCGCGCGCGTCGTCGTCGCCGAGCTGGACGCGGCCGCCGGTGCGCGGGTCGCCGCCGAGCTGGCCGACGAGTTCGGCGCCGAGGCCCGGTTCGTCCCCACCGACGTGACGGTGCGGGCGCAGGTCGAGGCGATGGTCGCGGCGGCCGTCGACACGTGGGGCTCCGTGGACGTCCTGGTGAACAACGCGTGGGGCGCGGGCACGGTCGGGCGGGTCGAGCACAAGACGGACGAGCAGCTCGCGCGGGGTTTCGCGATGGGCTACTACGGGCCGCTGTGGGCGATGCAGGCCGCGTTCCCGCACATGCGGGCGCGCGGCTGGGGCCGCGTTATCAACATGTGCTCGCTCAACGGCGTCAACGCGCACATGGGCACGCTGGAGTACAACTCCGCCAAGGAGGCGCTCCGGACGCTGACCCGGACCGCGGCGCGCGAGTGGGCGCCGACGGGCGTCGTCGTCAACGCGGTCTGCCCGGGCGCGAAGAGCGCCGCGTTCCGCCGGACGGTCGCGGAGCACCCGGAGATCGAGGCGGCGGCCGACGCCGCCAACCCGATGGGCCGGCTCGGCGACCCGGAGGACGACATCGCGCCGGTCGCGCTGTTCCTGGCGAGCGAGGACGCCCGCTACCTGACCGGCAACACGCTGTTCGCGGACGGCGGTGCGCACATCAACGGGGTCTCCTGGACCCCCGATCTGGACGGAGAAGGATGATCGAGAAGTACGGGCCGTGGGCCGTCATCGCGGGCGGTTCGGAGGGGGTCGGCGCCGCGTTCGCGCACCGGCTGGCCGACGCGGGGGTCAACCTCGTGCTCATCGCCCGCAAGCCCGGCCCGCTCGCCGAGACGGCCGCGTCCGTCCGGGCCAAGGGCGTGGAGGTCCGCACGCTGGAGCTCGACCTCGTCGCGCCCGAGCCGCTGAAGGCGGTCCGGGAGGTCACCGACGGCCTCGAGGTCGGGCTGCTGGTCTTCAACGCGGGCGCGAACAGCTACGGGCACGAGTTCGTCACCGGCGACCTCGACCGCTTCCAGGGCGTCATCGACCTGAACATCACCGCGCAGCTCGCGCTGACCCGCCACTTCGCCGCGCCGATGAAGGAGCGCGGGCGCGGCGGCATCCTCCTCGTGGGGTCGCTCGCCGGGTACATGGGGCAGGCGCAGATCAGCGTGTACTCGGCGGTCAAGGCGTTCGGGCGGGTGTTCGCCGAGGGCCTGTGGCTGGAGCTCCGCGAGCACGGCGTGGACGTCCTGGAGCTGGTGCTCGGCGTCACGCGCACGCCCGCGATGGAGCGCGCGGGCCTCAACATGGACATCCCGGGCCTGAACGTCGCCGAACCGGACGACGTCGCCCGCGAGGGCCTCGAGCACCTCGGCGACGGGCCGGTCTGGGTCGCGGGCGGCAACTACGAGGCGGCGCAGAAGCGCAGCGGGTTCCCGCGCTCGGCGAAGGTCGCGGGCGCGCACGAGGCGATGAAGCGGATGCTTCCGAAGGAATCCGGCGAGTAGGCCGGGCCGCCGGGCGGCGGAGGGCTCACCGCCCCGCGCACGACGTTTACGTAGCGCAATTGGTTGACCACGTTATGTGTTGACTTTGGGGTCGCCGCGGGATGTGATTCATGGTGATCATCCATGTGATTCCGGAGGTGTCACCATGCGTTTTCGCATGCCCGCAGCCCTTTCCGCCGCCCTTTCCGTCGGTCTCGGCGGTGCCGCGCTCGTCCTGACGGGCCCCGCCGCGTCCGCCGAGCCGTACCCGCCGGGCGACTACCGGATCCGGACCGACCACGGCGGCCGCTGCCTGAACGGCCCGGCGGCGGCCGACGCCCGCGGCACGGTCGGGCCGTGCGGCACCGTCTGGCGGTTCCGGCTCATGTCGGACGGCATCCAGATCATCCGCGCGGCCCCGGACGACTGCCTGGGCGTCTCGCCGCGGAAGGTGTGGCCGCGCAACGTCGCGGTCCGGTCCTGCGAGAAGGAGCCGACGCTCTGGTACGCGACGCACGCGGGCGGCGGCCGCTACCTGATCTCGCTCGCGAGCGACGGGCAGCTCCTCACCTGGCACGAGAGCGAGCAGCACGCCCAGCTGGTGCCCGAGCGGCCCGACCACGACCACCAGCTCTGGACGTTCGAGCCCGCCGGCTCCTGACCGCCGGCCACCGACCGGCGGGCGCCCGACCGGCGGGCGCCCGGCCCGCTACCCGGCCGGGGACGCCTCCCGCCGGACGAACGCGCCCGACCGGCGCACGTAGACCGGGTCGCCGGTGTTCCAGGCCGCGTCCCGCAGCGGCCGCTTGACGACCTTGTTCGTCGGGGTGCGGGGCAGCTCCGCCATGACGCGCACGTACCTGGGCGCCTGCTTGGTGCCGAGGTCGGGCTGCCCCGCCAGGAACGCGGCGAACGCCGCCGGGTCGAACCGGCGGCCGGGCGCGAGCGTCACCGCCGCCATCACCTGGTCGCCGACCCGCTCGTCCGGGACGGCGTACACCGCGACGTCGGCGAACGCGTCGAACCGGGCGAGCAGCCGCTCCAGCGGCGCGGCGGCGAAGTTCTCGCCGTCCACCCGGAGCCAGTCGTCGCCGCGCCCGGCGAAGTACCAGTAGCCGTCGGCGTCGCGGTAGGCGAGGTCGCCCGACCACACCCAGCCGTTCCGGACGCGCTTCGCGGTGGCCTCCGGGTTCCGGTAGTAGCCCTCGAACCGCGCGGCGCCCCGCGTGTCGACGATCTCGCCGACGGCGTCGTCCGCGTTCACCAGGCGGCCGTGCGCGTCGAACTCGGCGGGCGGGCACTCGCGGAGCGTCTCCGGGTCGGCGACGATCACGCCCTCCTCGGCGACGCCGAGCGATCCGGGCGGCGTCCCGGGGACGCGGCCGATGCGGATCTCGCCCTCGCTCGACCCGTAGGAGTCGATGACGGTGCATCCGAACCGGGCGGCGAACGCCTCGATGTCGTGCTGCGCCGCCTCGTTGCCGAACGCGATGCGCAGCGGGTTGTCCGCGTCGTCCGGCTTCTCCGGGGTCGCGAGGATGTAGTTGAGCGGCTTGCCGACGTAGTTGAAGAACGTGACGCCGTACCGGCGGACGTCCGGGAGGAACCCCGACGCGGAGAACCGGCGCCGCAGCACCAGCCGCCCGCCGGTGGCGACGGCCGGGGCGACGCCCGCCATCAGCGCGTTCGAGTGGAACATCGGCATCGCGACGTAGAACACGTCGTCGCGGCCGAGGTTCCGGCGGGCGGCCTGCTGGACGGCGATGCGCCCGAGCCGCCCCTGGCTGCACAGGACGGCCTTCGGCGCGGACGTCGTCCCGGACGTGAAGATCAGGCAGAACACGGCCGCCGGGTCGTCGCCCGGGACGCCGCCGAGCGGGGCCGTGCGGGCGAGCCGGTCCGCGTGGCCGCCGCCGTCCACCACCACGACGGGCACGTCCGCGCCGGTCAGCCCGTCGAGCAGCGCCGCGCGCGCCGTCTCGGTGACGACGGCGCCGCAGTCGGTGTGCGCGATGTCGCGGGCCAGCTCGGCGCCGCGCCGCGTCGGGTTCAGCTCCACCACCGGCACCCCGGCGAGCGCCGCGCCCAGCAGCCAGAACAGGTGCTCGGGCCCGTTCTCCAGGAACAGCCCGACATGCCACGGGCCGGGGCCCGCCCCCGCCAGGTCGCGGACGAGCCCGGCGCGCAGCCGCGCCTCCGCGACGACCTCGCGCCACGTCCACGAGCGGTCCTCGAACGACAGGCCCGTCCGGTCGTCCTCGCCGCGCGCCGCGACCAGCGCGGCGAACGTCCGGTCGTCGGCCGGGCGGTCGTCGCCCAGCACCCGGCCCTCGCCCGCGCCCGTGCTCCCGCCCGCGCTCCCGTCCCCGGTCATGCTCCTCCTCACCCGCCCGGCCGCGCCGGGGCGTCTACGCAGGGTCCGGCAGGACGGCCGCGGGCGGCGCCGCCCGATCCCGCTGAGTGGGACCTGGCGCACCCTCCGCCGCCTGCGCTGTTTATCTCGGTCGCACCTGCGAAGGCGTTTCGGTCGCGCGGAAAAGCGCGGCCGGGCGGCGGCCACGGGGAGGAACGTGCAGACTTCCACGAGCAGACGGTTCCGGCGCGCCGCCGGGGCCCTCGCCGTCGCGACGGCGGCGACCGCGTGCGCCTGGCAGTCCGGCGGCGGCGCGGCCCCCGAGGAGGCCCGGCCCGCCGAGTACCGGGTCGGCATGATCGGACCGGACCGCGGCGGGACGCCCGTGGACGGCGGCACCCTCACCTTCGCCGCCTACGCCGAGACCGGCCTCCTCGACCCCGCCGAGACGATCGTCGCCGGGTCCACCGGCGGCGTCGAGATGGCCGCGATCTACGACGTCCTGATGCGCTGGGACCCCGCGAGCGGGGACGTCGTCCCGCAGCTCGCCGAAAGCCTCGAATCCGGCGACGGCGACACCGCCTGGACGCTGCGGCTCCGCGACGGCGTCACGTTCGGGGACGGCACCGAACTCGACGCGGCCGCCGTCAAGTGGAGCATCGAGCGGTACGTGCGCAAGGGCGCCGACGAGGCCGCGCTGTGGAAGGCGAACGTCCGAGCCGTCAGAACACCGGACGAACGCACCGTGGTGTTCGAGCTCGCGCACCCCTGGCCGACCTTCCCGTTCATGCTGGCCGGCGGACCCGGGATGATCGTCGCCGAGTCGTCCGACGACGGCGAGAAGTTCCGGCCGGTCGGCGCCGGACCGTTCGCGTTCGAGCGGTACGCCCCCGACGAGGAGATGCTCCTCAAGGCCCGGGACGACTACTGGGACGGCCGCCCGCACCTCGACCGCGTCCGGCTCGTCTACGTCGACGACCCCGACGCCGCCCTCGCCACCCTCGACAGCGGGCGCATCCAGGCCGCGTTCCTCCGCGACCCCGTCATCGTCCGGGACGCCCTCGAAGCCGGCTACTCCGGATTCCTCAACATGGTCGCGCTCGGCAACGTCGCCGTCATCAACGCCACCCCCGGCCACCCCGGCGCCGACCCGCGCGTCCGCACGGCCATGCACCTCGCCATCCAGCCCGAGGTGATCTACCGGCGCGCGTACCCGGGGACGGGCCTCGCGAGCAACGCGCTGTTCCCCGGGTTCTCCCGCTGGCACACCGGCGCCGAACCGCTCCCCTACGACCCGGACCGGGCCCGCGAGCTGCTCGCCGAGGCGAAGGCCGACGGCTACGACGGCAAGGTCACCTGGCTGGACGCGCAGGACCCCGCGTCCCGCACCACCGCCCTCGCCGCGAAGGCGATGCTGGAGAGCGTCGGCTTCGACGTCGAACTCGACCTCGTCCGGTCCATCGCCGACCAGATCACCAAGGTGTCGGTGAAGAAGACCTACGACGTCTCCGGCTGGGGCATCAGCTGGCGCGAGGCCGGCCCGTTCGGGCGGATGTACGCCACCCTGCACTCCGAAGGCAACCTCACCGTCGGCATGGCCACCACCCCGGAGATGTCCGCGCTCATCGAGGAGCTGCGCGGCGCCGACGGCGAGGAGGCGCAGCGCGCCGTGATGGGCCGCATCCAGGAGCGGTGGAACCGGGACGTCCCCGCGCTCGTGTTCGGGCCGCAGCCCGAGCTGATCGCGTGGCCCGACCGCGTGCGCGGCGTCACCGGAACCGTCAACAGCATGGTCCTGCTGGACGACGCGTGGCTCGCGCGGAACTGAACCGGAGGTGCCGGAGGTGAACGTGCGCGACGCGGTGCGACGGCTGGTCGAGCTCGTGCTCGTCCTGCTCGTCGTCAGCACGGGCGCGTTCGCGCTCGTCGACCTGATGCCCGGCGACCCCGCCGTGGCCGTCCTCGGCGAGGGCCACACGCCCGCCGAGTACCAGGCGCAGCGGGAGGAGATGGGGCTGACCGACCCGCTGCCCGTCCGGTACGCGCGCTGGGTCGGGGACGCCGTCACCGGCGACCTCGGCACCTCGTTCGTCCCGCCCTACGACGACGTCGCCGGACGCATCGGCGCCGCCCTCCCGGTCAGCCTCGAACTCGCCGTCCTCGCGCTGCTCATCGCGCTGGCCGTCGCCGTGCCGCTCGCCATGTGGTCGGCGTACCGCGCCGGCGGACGCGTCGACCGGCTCGTCGGCGCGGGCACGTTCGCGATCCTGTCGGTGCCGAGCTTCCTCGCCGGGATGCTGCTCATCGCGCTGTTCGCCGAACGGCTCGGCTGGTTCCCCCGGCTCGAATGGGCGCGGCTGTCCGACGGGATCGGCGACAACCTGTACCACGCGTTCCTGCCCGCGCTGACGATCGCGCTCGTCGAGGTCGCCACGTTCACCCGGGTCCTGCGCGGCGACCTCATCGCCACCCTGCGGGAGGACTTCATCCTCGCGTCCCGCGCCAAGGGCATGCCGCCGGTCCACGTGCTGCTGCGGGACGCGCTGCGCCCCTCGTCGTTCTCCCTCGTCACGCTGCTCGGCGTCAGCCTCGGCAGGCTCGTCGGCAGCACCGTGATCGTCGAGCACCTGTTCGCGCTGCCCGGGATGGGCTCGCTGATCATCGGCGCGGCCGACGCCGGGGACGTCCCCACGGTGCAGGGCGCGGTGCTGGTCATCGCCCTCCTCTACGTACTGGTGAACGCGCTGATCGACGCGTCCTACGGACTCCTCGACCCACGAATCAGGCGGGCCCATGTCTGACGCCCCGAAATCCCCCCGGACCGGTTCCCTGCTCACCGGCGCCGCGCTCGCCGTCCCCGGCCTCGCCGTCCTGGGCGCGTCGGTGACGGTGCTCGCCGGCACCGGATGGCCGCAGCTCGGCGCCGTCCTCGCCGGCCTCGCCGCGACCTACGCCGGCCTCGACCGCACCGGCCGCGCCCTCTTCGGCCCCGGCTTCGACCTGCTGTTCTGGCTGTGCACCGCGTGGCTGGCCGTCCTGGTGACGGCCGCGGTCCTCGCGCCGCTGCTGCCGCTCGGCGAGCACCGGGACATCGTCGCGACCCTCGGCTCCCCCGGCATGGCCGTCCCCGACCTGTCCACCGCGCACCCCCTCGGCACGAACAACTTCGGGCTCGACCTGCTCGCCCGCCTCGTCTACGGGGCCCGGTCGTCGCTCGTCGTCGCGCTCGGCGCCGTCCTCATCGGGACGGTCGTCGGCGGCGCCGTCGGGATCGCCGCGGGCTACCTGCGGCACGCCGACCCGCCCGTCGGCGTCCTCACGAACTCCCTGCTGGCGGTGCCGCCGCTGATCCTGCTGATCGCGCTCGGCACCGTCCTCGAACCGACCCTGCCGAACATCGCGATGGCCCTCTCGCTGCTCGCCGTCCCCGGCATGATCCGGATGGCGCGGGCGAACACCATCGCGTTCGCGCAGCGCGAGTTCGTCCTGGCCGCCGAACTGCTCGGCGCGTCCCGGTGGCGCGTCGCGACCCGCGAGCTGCTGCCGAACGTCGTCCCGCCGCTGCTGTCCTACGGCATGGTCATGGTGTCGGTGCTGATCGTCGCGGAGGCGTCGCTGAGCTTCCTCGGGCTCGGCGTGCAGCCGCCCGCCCCGTCCTGGGGCAACATGATCGCCGAAGGGGAGCAGAACAACGCGTTCACCGACCACCCGCACATCGTGCTCGTCCCCGGCATCACCCTCTTCCTGACCGTCTTCGCGTTCAACCTCGTCGGCGAGAAGGCCCGCAAGCGGTGGGACCCCCGGCAGGCGAAGCTCTAGGAGCCACGATGACCCCCCTCCTCACGGTCGAGGACCTGCACACCGAGATCGCCACCCCGCGCGGCCCGCTCCGGGCCGTCGACGGCGTCTCCTTCACCGTCCGCGCCGGCGAGATGTTCGGCGTCGTCGGCGAGTCCGGCTCGGGCAAGTCGGTGCTCGGCCGCACCGTGATGGGCCTCTACACCACCGGCCCCGGCATGACCGTGACCGGACGCGTCGTGCTGGACGGCACGGACGTGCACGCGCTCGCGCCCACCGAGCGCCGCGCGCTGTGGGGGTCCCGCGTCGGCATGGTGTTCCAGGACCCCGGCACCGCCCTCAACCCGGTCAAGAAGGTCGGCCGGCACCTCACCGAGAGCCTGCGCCGCCACGGCCGCTCCCGCGCCGACGCCCGCGCCCGCGCCGAGGAGCTGCTGCGCCTCGTCGGCATCCCCGAGCCGCGCCGCCGCCTCGACCAGTACCCGCACGAACTGTCCGGCGGCATGCGGCAGCGCGTCGTCATCGCGATGGCCCTCGCCGGGGAACCCGACCTGCTCATCGCCGACGAGCCCACCACCGCGCTCGACGTCACCGTGCAGAAGCAGATCCTCGACCTGCTCGGCCGCCTCCAGTCCGAACTCGGCACCGCGATCGTCCTCATCAGCCACAACCTCGCCGTCGTCGCGGGCCGCGCCGACCGCGTCGCCGTCATGTACGCGGGCCGCGACGACGGCGAGGTTGTGGC
>NZ_QHJN01000066.1:0-40242 GCF_003947565.1 Actinomadura sp. WAC 06369
CACCTGCCCCCCGTCCCCCAACCCACGACCCGACGGCCCGAGACCGCCGACCATCGGCGGAAAGCGAGCCGACATACCGACAACGCGGGACCAACAGGCGGCGGCGTCCGGAACAGGGGCGGCGGCGCCAGGAGGGCACAGGCAGCGGTGACGGGGCGACATGCCCGTTCCGGCGGATGAGGCCCAAGACGGGGCTCGAGTCGGTGGGGTGAGCGGGTGCGGGGTACGGGCGCGGGTCAGAGGTCGAGGACGAGGCGCGGGCCTCGAGAGCGGGACACGCAGATCATCATGAAGCCGCCGTCCGCGCGCTCCGCATCGGTCAGGACGGAGTCGCGGTGGTCGGGCTCCCCCTCCAGGACGACCGTCTCGCAGGTGCCGCAGGTCCCTTCGCGGCACGAGGAGAGGACGCCGACACCCGCCTTCTCGACGGCTTCGAGGATGGAGCAGCCCGCCGGAATCTCGACCGTCTTGCCGCTCTGGGCGAGCTCGACCTCGAACGCCTCCCGGGGACCGGTGTCGGGGCGGGCGGCGAACCGCTCGGTGCGCAGGGCGCCGGGCGCCCGCTCCCCGCAGCGCTCCTCCACGGCCGCGATCATCGGCTCCGGGCCGCAGCAGTACACGAGCGTCCCCGGTTCGACCGTGGCGAGGGCGGCGTCCAGGTCGGGCAGCCCGGACTCGTCCTGCGGCCGCAGCTCGACGCGGTCCCCGTAGCGGGCCAGCTCGTCGCGGAACGCCATCGCGGAGAGCCTGCGCCCGCCGTACACCAGCCGCCAGTCCGCGCCCGCCGCCTCGGCCGCCGCGACCATCGGCAGGATCGGCGTGATGCCGATACCGCCCGCGAGGAAGAGGTACCGCGGCGCGTCCTCGAGCGCGAAGTTGTTGCGCGGCCCGCGCGTCCGCAGCCGGTCTCCGGGCCGGACGCGTTCGTGCACGAACGTCGAGCCGGGCCCCTCCTTGAAGACGCCCAACCGCCACGTCCCGGCCGCCGGGTCGCCGCACAGCGAGTACTGCCGCACGAGGTCGCCCTCGAGCAGCACGTCGATGTGGGCACCGGGGCGCCACGGCGGCAGCGCTCCCCCGTCCGCGGCCCGCAGGGTCAGCCCCACGATGCCGTCGGCCAGGTCCGTCCTCTCGGCGACGACGACCTCGGTCTCGATGGCGTTGTCCGCGGCCACTCGGCCCCTCCGGCGTTCTACGGCGTTCGGTCACGACGACCATGTCGGGAGCCGACCGCGCACGTCAGCCGAGGTTCCGTCAAACGGAAGAACTCTTTCCGAGCGGGCAGCGGGCGCGCCGGGAACGGTTTGTCGTACCCGCGCCGTACGATTCCCTCCGCGCGACCACTGGGGAAGGACGGAGCCATGGACACGTTCGAGCGCCTGCGGGAGATCTGCCTGTCGCTGCCGGAGGCGGTCGAGAAGCCCTTCGGCGATCACACCGCGCCCTCCTTCCGAGTGCGGGACAAACTCTTCGTGATGACGTTCGAGGACGAACTCTCCATCACGTTCAAGGCCGCTCCGGGCGTCCAGGAGGCGCTCATCGCCGAGAACCCCGAACGCTTCTACCGGCCTCCCTACGTCGGCGCCAAGGGCTGGGTGGGCGCACGCCTGGACGTCGACCAGGACTGGGACGAGCTGGCCGAGCTGATCGAAGACAGCTACCGCCTGATCGCCCCCAAACGCCTCTCCGCCCAACTCGACCACCGCTCAGCATCGGAGCGATGACCCTCACCCGGTCCGAGCCGCACCGGGTACGCCCTTCGATACACGTGAGGCGGGCCCGAACTCCGGTCCCGAGCCGGCCTTGCGGCGGCGCGGCGCCGGACGTCGATACTTGACGCGATACCCGACGCCCGGGGGTGCGGCTTAAGGTCAGCGGAGCGAACGCGGGTCGATCACCCAGTGGTTCGAGCGGATGGTCTTACCGGCGAAGAGGACGTCCCGCTCCCCTACCAGGGTGAAGCCGAGCGAGCGGCAAATGCCGTTCGAAGGGGCGTTCGTCACGCCGGGGAACGCGTGCACGAGGCCCCAGCGGTCCTCGTCCCGCTCCTGTTCGAGAAGCATGCGGACGGCCCGCCGGCCCAGCCCGCGGCCCTGGAACTCCGGCAGCACCATCCAGCCGATCTCGGACAGCCGCTCACCGTCCTTCTCGTGCGACCACAGCGACACGGTCCCGGCCACGGCACCGGAACCGTCCGGGACGATCATTTTGATCCGGGCCGCACCCGACGCCGCGTCCCGCACGTCTCTGCGGACCTTCTCCTCGATGCCCTCGCGCGCGAGCGGGCCGCCGAGTTCGGCCATCATCACCGGGTCGCACCGCATCCGGACGTACGCGTCGACATCACCCGGCTCGACATCACGAAGGTGCATGCCAACTCCGTTTCTCGGTCCGACGCCGGTCCCGACGGTCCCGACGGCCGAATAATACGGAGCATCTCGGACGAGCCTTGTGAGCGCTGCACGCCCGTTCGCACACGCGCGGCGACCGGGAATCTCCACGATGGCCGGGTTCGTCGGCTACGGCACCGGCGGCGGCATCCGTGCGGTGGAGCAACTGCGCCGGATTATGGGAGAGCTGAAGATCGCCGACGTGCCCGCCCAGTCGCACTGTCGATGTTCACCGACTTCACCGTCACGGAACCGGCCGACCCGACCGACCCGGCGCCTGCACCTCCGCCCCGCACCACGCCGCCCCCTCACCCGGATGCTGGAGGAGATCGTCACCTGGTTCGCGGCGCCGGCGCCGCTGCGCGCGGAGCGTCAGTCGGCGACCGCCTGAGCCGGGAATTCCGGCTCCTGTTGGCGGCTCACCGGTGGTGGTTGTTCGTCCGGTTGCCTGCCTTTCGACGTCGCCGGCGAGGCAGGGGCTCGGGGTCAGCAGCGGCGGGGGCGGGAGAGGGAGCGCAGGCGTTCGGTGATGCGGGTCAAAGTGGCGTCGTCCGGGGTCCAACCGCGGTGCAGGAGTGCGGTCAGGAGCGCCTCCAAAAAGGGGGCCGGACGGGACAGGAAATCGCGGGTGACGGGAATCAGTTCCCACTTCATCTCCTCTGCGAGCCATTTGCGGCGTCGGCGGTCGCGGGTGCGCGCGGCCGCGCCGGTGTGGTGCCGTTCGCCGTCGTATTCGAGGCCGACGCGGAAATCCGCGTAGCCGAGGTCCACGTAGAGCATGCGGTCGTTGGGGCCCATGACCGGGACCTGGCAGGCCGGGCGGGGGAATCCGGCGTCGACGACGGCGACCTTGGTCCAGCTCTCGCCGGGTGACGCGGATCCGCGGTCGCCGAGGCGGAGGACCTCGCCGAGCCGGGTGTTGCCCCGGTAGCCCGGGAGGGTGCGGGCCATCTTCCTGAGCTCGGCGGCCTCGACGCCGCGCCTGAGGAACTGGTCGAGGCCGGCGACGGCCTCGCAGCGGGGCAGCCAGCGGGCGCAGTCGAGGGCGGTGCGGGCCGGTGAGGTGAGCCGTACATGTTCTCTCTCCACGGTGTGCTCGGCGGGCATGGGCGTCTCGGGGTCGGACGGGTCGACGAGGTCGACGGGCCAGTCGGCCTCGCGCACGCCCGGGGGTAAGACGTCGAGGCCCCAGAGCCAGGCGGCCGTGCGGCGGGCGATCACGACCTCGTCGGGGAGGAGGCTGCTGAGCATGGCGGCCCGCGTCTCGAGCGACGCTCCCTTGACGGGGACGTAGTAGACGTCCCGGCCGATGGGGGTGACGAGGTTTCCGGGGCCGCGTTTCCAGGTGAGTGTGAAGCCGTTCATGGAGACGATGCTGCCCGCCCGGCGATGGGGCGTGGAAGGGCTCGAGAAATTGTGGATAACTTCGATTCGGCGCCCATTTTCGCCCCGGTATGTCGCATATGGAGGCGTTCTTGGCTCCGCCCGTTCACGGTATGGCGAGCGGGCGCGGCGTCAGTGTGCCGGTTCGGCCGTCACCGGACCGGGGCGGGCGTCCACGGCCCACCGGGCGATGCGGGTGATCAGGTCGGGGGTGGCGGCGACCTCGGCGTGCCCGAAGGACGGCTCGACCCACAGTTCGCGCGGCTCCCGGGCGGCCCCGTAGAGCTGGTGGGCGTGCTCCAGCGGGAAGAAGGCGTCCGCGTCGCCGTGGACGACCAGGAGCGGGACGGGCGCGATGCGGCCGGCGAGCTCGTGCGGGGCCTCGGGAACGGGGTCCCAGCCCCTGGGGGCGATGCGGGTGCCGCGGGCGAGCCGGACGGCGAGCCGGCCGCTGCGGCGCTCGACGGCCCAGTGGACCCGCCGCATCGGGACGGTGCCGCGGTAGTACCAGCGGGCGGGGGCGCTGACGGAGACGACGGCGTCGACGCCGCCGTGCAGGGCGGCGTGCCGGACCGCGATGGCGCCGCCCATGGAGAACCCGGTGACGACGATGCGCCCGTAGCCGCGGCGACGGGCGGCGCCGACGGCCGCCTCGAGGTCGAAGACCTCGCGGTCGCCCACGGTGGAGCGGCCCCCGGACGCGCCGTGGCCGCGGAAGTCGAGGCCGACGACGCCCCCGAAGCGGTTCAGGACCCCGGCGATGCGCCGCAGCGCGGGCTGCCGCCACGAGCAGGTGAACCCGTGCGCGAGCACGAAGCAGAGGCCGTCCGGGCCCCGGAAGTGCCCGGCGTCGATGCGGACGCGGTCGGCGGTGTAGAGGGTGAGCGGTTCGGGAGTCGGCACGCCTCCGATGATCGCGCAGCGGAATGCGGGCTGAACAGCCGGGTCGCGGGGTAGGTAGGCGATCGTGTCGGGAGGGCTGGTCGGTCGGGCGGCGACCATGCGACGAGGATGAAGGCGCGGCCGCAGCGGCGGGAGGGGACGTCGCCGGACGGCGTGATCGCGTCGTCTGCGCGCGCGCACGAGCGTGCCGCGATACTGCTGGAACGGATGGCCGCGGCGCACCCGGAAGAGGCCGAACTGCACCTGGAGGCCGCCCTGCGGCACCGCCGGTGGGCCGAACGGGACCGGGAGACCGCGGAGCGGTACGCGCCCGGCGGTTGAACTGATCAGGAGGATGCATGCGCATCGGTGTTTCGCTCGGCGAACGGAGCGGGCCGGACGCCCTCGCCAGGTTGGGGGACGACGTCCGCAGGGCCGCGGACGACGGGTTCGCGTCGGCGTGGATGTCGAACATCTTCGGGATGGACGCGCTGACGGCGCTCGCCGTCGCGGGGAGCGGCGTCCCGGGGATCGAGCTCGGGACGGCGGTCGTCCCGTCGTATCCGCGGCATCCGGCGGCGATGGCGCAGCAGGCGCGGACGGTGGCGCTCGCGCTGGACGGACGGCTGACGCTCGGCATCGGCCTGTCGCACAAGGTCGTCATCGAGGACATGTACGGGTTCGACTTCGGACGTCCGCTGCGGCACATGGACGAGTACCTGTCGGTGCTGCTGCCGCTGCTGAACGACGAGACGGCGGCGTTCGACGGCGACACGGTGCGCGGGCACATCTCGCTCAGCGTGCCGAACGAGGGGCGGGTGCCCGTGCTGCTGGCCGCGCTGGGCCCGAAGATGCTGAAGCTGGCGGCGGACCGGACGGACGGGACGGTGCTGTGGATGACGGGGCCCGCGACCGTGCGCGACCACATCGCGCCAACGATCACGGACGCCGCCAAGGCCGCGGGCAGGCCCGCCCCGCGGATCGTCTGCGTGCTCCCCGTCTGCGTCACGGACGACGCGGAGCGCGCGCGGGAACGCGCGGCGATGGCGTTCGAGGTGTACGGGACGCTGCCCTCCTACCGGGCGATGATGGACCGGGAGGGGGCGAAGGGCCCGGAGGACCTCGCGATCATCGGGGACGAGGACGCGGTCGGCGCCCGGCTGGAGGAGCTGGACGCCGCGGGCGTCACCGACTTCGTGGCCGGGGAGTTCATGCCGGGCGAGGACCGGGCTCGGACGCGCGGGTTCCTGAAGTCGCTCACGGCGCGGTGATCCCGTAGAGGCTGCCGCCGGGGTCGGCGAAGCGGCCGGAGCGCGCGAGGCGGGCCTCGCGCGCTCCGTCAGGCCGGCCGCCTGACGGGTGCTCACACCGATACGCGGCGCGGAGCGCCGATTTACCTGCTGATAACCTTGCGGTCCAAGCGTGCCCGGAGCGAAGTCCGGTGCGAACCCGGCGCTGTCCCGCAACTGTGGTGCCTCCCTAGAGAAGGCCGAGCCAGGTCGCCTCCGCGCGCGCCGACGACCATCGACCTCGTGGAAGGGCGATCCGTCCTGCGCGGGCCGCGGCTTCCCTGCATCCAGGAGGCTCCTGTGAGACCCGTACGCGCGCTCGGCGCGGCCATCGTGTTCGGCGTCGTGACGCTCGCCTCGGCGTGCGGCGGCGGAGGCGGCGAGAAGGAGGCCGCCGCGGGCGGCGCCGTCACCGTCCAGGCGGCCAACGGCGCGGTCCAGATCCCGGAGAAGCCCGGGAAGATCGTGTCGCTGTCCCCCACGCACACCGAGACGCTGTACGCGATCGGCGCCGGCCCCCAGGTGGTCGCGGTGGACGAGTACTCCACGCACCCCCAGAACGCGCCGCGCACGAAGCTGTCGGGCTTCAAGCCGAACGCGGAGGCGATCATCGGGTACGAGCCCGACCTGGTCGTCCTGTCCGACGATATGAACGGCATCGTCAAGGCCCTGGAGAAGGTGGGCGTCCCGGTCCTGCTGGAGCCGGCCGCGACGAACCTCGACGAGGCGTACGACGAGATCGCCGACCTCGGGAAGGCCACCGGGCACGAGGCCGAGGCGACCGAGCTCGTCAAGACGATGCGCGCGGACATCGAGCGGAGCGTCGCCGCGGCGGGCGGCTCCGGCGACCTGACGTACTACCACGAGCTGGACGACCAGCTGCACACCGTGACGTCCAAGACGTTCATCGGCCAGGTGTACGGGCTGTTCGGCCTGAAGAACATCGCGGACGCGGCCGAGGGCGCCAGCGGCGGCTACCCGCAGCTGTCCCGCGAGTACCTGCTCGAGCAGGACCCCGACCTCGTGTTCCTCGCCGACACCCGGTGCTGCGGGCAGAACGCCGGGACGGTCGCCGAGCGCCCCGGGTGGGGCGACCTGAAGGCCGTCGCGGACGGCGGCGTGGTGGAGCTCGACGACGACGTCGCGTCCCGCTGGGGCCCGCGCCTGCCGGAGTTCGTGAAGTCGATCGGTGACGCCGTCCAGAAGGTCCGGTGACGACCGGGACGGAGGGCGCTCGGCCGTGAAGGTCCGGATCCCCCGGTCCGACGCCCGGACCGCCCCCCGGACGGAACCGGACGCCGGCCGCGTGCAGGCGCGGCTGCGGCCGGTGCCGCTCGGCGCGGCGACCGCCCTGCTGGCGGCCGTCCTGCTGACCGGCCTGTTCGCGGGCGCCGCGGACCTGCCGCTCGGCGGGGTGCTCGCGGCGCTCGCCGACCGGCTGCCGTTCGTGCGCCTCGACTCCGGCCTGTCGGTGATCGAGGAGAACGTGCTGTTCGAGCTGCGGCTCCCCCGGGTGCTGATGGCGGCGCTGGTCGGCGGGATGCTCGCCATGGCCGGGGCCGGCTACCAGGGCGTGTTCCGCAACCCGCTCGCCGACCCGTACCTCCTCGGCGCCGCCTCGGGGGCGGGCGTCGGGGCGACGCTGGTGATCGTGCTGCTGCACGGCGACCTCGGGTACGGGGTGCCGCTCGCCGCGTTCGCCGGGGCCCTGTTCGGCGTGGTCCTCGCGTACGCGCTGGGCCGGACGGCGAACGCGGCGGGCGGCGCGGCGACGCTCGTCCTGTCCGGGGTGGCGGTGTCGTCGTTCCTCGCGGCCGTGCAGACGTTCCTGCAGCAGCTCGGGTCGGAGGAGCTGAACCGGATCTACGCGTGGATCCTCGGCGGGGTCGGCGGCGCCGACTGGGCGCAGCTCGCCCTCATCGGCCCGTACGCGCTGGTCTCGACGATCGTCCTGCTCGCGCACGGCCGCCTGCTGGACGTGCTGAGCGTCGGCGACGAGGAGGCCGCGTCGCTCGGGCTGTCGGCGCAGCGGGTGCGGCTGACGGTCCTGGTCGCGGCGTCGCTGGCGACGGCGTGCGCGGTCGCGGTCAGCGGGCTGATCGGGTTCGTCGGCATCGTGGTGCCGCACGTGGTGCGGCGGCTGGCCGGCGGCTCCTACCGGGTGGTGCTGCCGCTGTCGCTGCTCGGCGGCGCGGCGTTCCTGGCGGTCGCCGACCTGATCGCGCGGACCGTCGTCGCGCCCGGCGAGCTGCCGCTGGGCGTGGTGACGGCGTTCGTCGGCGGGCCGTTCTTCGTCGCGGTGCTGCGCGCGAGCCGCAGGCAGGTGGACACGTGACGGTCGGTGTGCGGGGGCTCGGCGTGGAGCTGGGCGGACGGCCGGTGCTCGCCGGGGTGTCGCTGGACGTCCCGGCCGGTTCGTGGACGGCGGTGATCGGGCCGAACGGGGCGGGCAAGTCGACGCTGCTGCGCTCGGTCCTCGGGCTGCTGCCGGTCGAGGGCGAGGTGCGGGTCGCGGGCGAGGACCTGCGGGCCCTCAAGCCGCGGCAGCGGGCCCGGGTGGTCGCGTACGCGCCGCAGGCGCCGAACCTTCCGCTCGGGATGACGGTCTTCGACTACACGCTGCTGGGCCGCTCCCCCTATATCCCTCACCTCGGCCGAGAGAGCGCGCGGGACCGGGCGATAGTGAGCGAGGTGCTCGACCGCCTCGACCTCACGCCCTTCGCAGGGCGCGCTCTGGACCACCTCTCGGGCGGCGAGCGCCAGCGTGTGGTCCTGGCGCGCGCGCTCGCGCAGCAGACGTCCGTCCTGCTGCTGGACGAACCGACGTCCGCGCTCGACATCGGCCACCAGCAGCAGGTGATGGAGCTGATCGACCGGCTGCGGCTGTCGGACGGGCTGACCGTGGTGACGACCATCCACGACCTGACGCTGGCCGGGCAGTACGCCGACGCGCTGGTCCTGCTGTCGGGCGGCCGGGTCGCGGCGGCCGGGACGCCCGGCGAGGTCCTGACCCGGGACGCGATCGAGGAGCACTTCGACGCGCGCGTCCACGTCGCCGAGGGCCCCGGCGGGCGGCCCGTCCTCTCCCTGGAGCGCCCATGAGCGAAGCGTCGCCGACCCTCGAGCGGACCTGGCGGACGGAGGACGGCGCCCGGCTCGCCTCGACCGTGTGGCGGGCGGGCGGCGGGCGCCGCGCGATCTCGTCGGCGATGGTCGGCGGCGGCATCGGGCCGGTCCGCTGGGTGCTGAACGCGCAGGTCCCGGGCGGCTACTCGCGCACCGACCCGGTCGCGCACCTGCACGAGCTCGCCGCGTCCCACGGCCTGGACGGCCCGGGCGTCGGGATGCTGACGGCCGCCGCCGTCGACCGGACGGTCCGCGGCGCGGACGGCGGCGTCGGCGTCGCGGCGACCGTCGGGCTGCGGGTCCCGACGTGGGCGGCGGCCCCGGCGGGCGCGCCCGACCCCGAGCTGGCGCCGATGCGGCTCGACGGCCCTCCGCCCCCGCGCGGCGGGCCGCCCGCGGCCGTGCCGCCGCGGCCCGGAACGATCAACATCCTCGCCGTGCTGCCGGTCCCGCTGACCGACGCGGCGCTGGTGAACGCGGTGGTCACGGCGACGGAGGCGAAGACGCAGGCGCTTCTGGAGGCCGGGTTCCCGTGCACGGGCACCGCGTCGGACGCCGTGTGCGTCGTCGTCCCGGAGGCGGGGACGCCCGAGCCGTTCGCGGGACCGCGCTCGATGTGGGGCGCGCGGCTCGCGCGGGCCGTCCACGGGGCCGTGCGCGCGGGCGCGCTCGACTACGCCGCGCTGCTGGCAGAGCGCCGCTAGGCCCGTCCGGGTCCGGCACCGTCCAGAGCCACACCGTCCAGCGCCGAGCGGGCCATGGCGTGCAGGAGGTCGGCCATCGCGGCGCGGTCCAGGCCGGCCGCGCTGCGCGGGGTGGAGTTGAGGAGCCCGAAGCAGGCGTGGACGGCCGCGCGGGTGCGGTCGTCGGGCGGCGCGGGCGTCCGGCGGCGCAGGACGCCGACCCACTCCTCCACGTACGCGCGCTGCAGCCGGCGGACGCGGTGCCGCTGCTCCTCGGGGACGTTGTCGAGTTCGCGCTCGTGCACGGTGATCAGCGCGGGGTTGTCCAGCGCGAACGCGATGTGCCAGCGCAGCAGCCCGTCCAGCGCGCGGGAGGGGTCGGGGTCGGCGGCGCGGCGGGCCCCCTCGGCGAGCAGGCGTTCGCTGATGTCCAGCAGCATCTCGGCGAGGACCGCCTCCTTCCCGCGGAAGTGCCGGTAGAGGGCGGGGCCGGTGAGCCCGACGGCGCGGCCGACGTCGCCGATGGACGTGCCGTGGTAGCCGCGGCGCGCGAACAGTTCGGCGGCGGCGGCGAGGAGCTCCGCCCGGCGCGGGTTCGGCGGCGCCGCGGGTCCGGGCGCGTCCGGGGCCGCCCCGGCGGGTCGGGAGGTCATGCGGCAAGTGTAGACGAACGCAGTTAATGAGCATTAACATCGGAGTTGTTAACGAGCATTAACAGGGAAGGGCACCATGACCGGACCCGAGATCGGCACGCGCGCCGACGTCGCGGGCGAGGCGTTCAAGGCCAACGCCGCGCACAACGAGGCGCTGGTCGCGGAGCTGCGCGAGCACGTGGACCGCGCCGGGCGCGGCGGTCCCGAACGGGCCCGCGAACGGCACGTCGCGCGCGGCAAGCTGCTGCCCCGCGACCGCGTCGACACGCTCCTCGACCCCGGCTCGCCGTTCCTCGAACTGTCGCCGCTGGCCGCGGCCGGCATGTACGGCGACGAGGCGCCCGGCGCCGGGATCATCACCGGGGTCGGCCGCGTCTCCGGCCGCGAGTGCGTGGTCGTCGCCAACGACGCGACCGTGAAGGGCGGCACCTACTACCCGGTCACGGTCAAGAAGCACCTGCGGGCGCAGGAGGTGGCGCTCCACAACCGCCTCCCCTGCGTCTACCTGGTCGACTCCGGCGGCGCGTTCCTGCCCCGCCAGGACGAGGTGTTCCCCGACCGCGAGCACTTCGGCCGCATCTTCTTCAACCAGGCCACGATGTCGGAGCGCGGCATCCCGCAGATCGCGGCCGTCATGGGCTCCTGCACCGCGGGCGGCGCGTACGTGCCGGCGATGAGCGACGAGGCCGTGATCGTCCGCGGCCAGGGCACGATCTTCCTCGGCGGCCCGCCGCTGGTGAAGGCCGCGACGGGCGAGGTCGTGACGGCCGAGGAGCTGGGCGGCGGCGAGCTGCACTCCCGCACGTCCGGCGTCACCGACCACCTCGCCGAGGACGACGCGCACGCGCTGCGGATCGTCCGCGACATCGTCGGGACGCTCGGGCCGCGCGCGCCCCGCCCCTGGGACGTCGCGCCGTCCGAGGAGCCCGCCGTCGACCCGTCCGAGCTGTACGGGGTCGTCCCGCCGGACGCCCGCACGCCGTACGACGTCCGCGAGGTCATCGCCCGGATCGTGGACGGCAGCCGGTTCCAGGAGTTCAAGAAGGAGTACGGGACGACGCTCGTCACCGGCTTCGCGCGCATCCACGGGCACCCGGTCGGGATCGTCGCCAACAACGGCATCCTGTTCGGCGAGTCGGCGCAGAAGGGCGCGCACTTCATCGAGCTGTGCGACCGCCGCAGCGTCCCGCTGGTGTTCCTGCAGAACATCACCGGGTTCATGGTGGGGCGCGAGTACGAGGCGAGCGGCATCGCCAAGCACGGCGCGAAGATGGTGACGGCCGTGGCGTGCGCGCGCGTCCCCAAGTTCACCGTCGTGATCGGCGGCTCGTTCGGCGCGGGGAACTACGCCATGTGCGGCCGGGCGTACTCCCCCCGGTTCCTGTGGATGTGGCCGAACGCCCGCATCTCGGTCATGGGCGGCGAGCAGGCCGCGAGCGTCCTGGCGACCGTCCGGCGCGACCAGATGGAGGCGCGCGGCGAGGACTGGCCCGCCGAGGACGAGGAGAGGTTCAAGGCGCCGATCCGCGAGCAGTACGAGGACCAGGGGAATCCGTACTACTCCACGGCGCGGCTGTGGGACGACGGGGTGATCGACCCGCGCGACACCCGGCGGGTGCTCGGGCTCGGGCTGTCGGTCGCGGCGAACGCACCGCTGGAGCCGGTCGGCTACGGCGTCTTCCGGATGTGAGGGTCTGATGTTCGACAGCGTCCTGGTCGCCAACCGGGGTGAGATCGCCGTCCGCGTGTTCCGCACGCTGCGGCGGCTCGGCGTGCGGTCGGTGGCCGTCCACACCGCGGCCGACGCGGGGGCCCGGCACGTGCGCGAAGCGGACGAAGCGCTGCTCGTCCCGTCCTATCTGGACGTCGAGGCGGTGATCGGCGCGGCCCGCGCGGCGGGCGCGCGGGCCGTCCACCCCGGGTACGGGTTCCTCGCGGAGAACACGGCGTTCGCGCGGGCCTGCGGCGACGCGGGCCTGGTGTTCATCGGCCCGCCCGCCGAGGCCATCGAGGCGATGGGCGACAAGATCCGCGCGAAGCGGACGGTCGCCGCGGCCGGCGTCCCGGTCGTCCCCGGACGGGACGAGGCGGGCCTGTCCGACGAGGAGCTGCGGGCCGCCGCGCTGGAGATCGGCCTGCCGGTGCTGCTCAAGCCGTCGGCGGGCGGCGGCGGCAAGGGCATGCGGCTGGTGCGGGACGCGGCGGACCTGCCGGACGCGGTCGCGTCCGCCCGGCGCGAGGCGCGCGGCTCGTTCGGCGACGACACCCTCCTCGTCGAGCGGTTCGTGGAGAACCCCCGGCACATCGAGATCCAGGTGTTCGCGGACGCGCACGGCAACGCCGTCCACCTGGGCGAGCGCGAGTGCAGCCTGCAGCGGCGGCACCAGAAGATCGTCGAGGAGGCGCCGTCGCCGCTGCTGGACGCGGCGGCCCGCGAGCGGATGGGCGCCGCCGCCGTCGCCGCCGCGCTGGCCGTCGGGTACACCGGCGCGGGGACGGTCGAGTACATCGTGTCGGCCGACCGGCCCGACGAGTTCTTCTTCATGGAGATGAACACCCGGCTCCAGGTCGAGCACCCGGTGACCGAACTCGTCACCGGCCTCGACCTGGTCGAACTCCAGCTCCGCGTGGCGGCCGGGCGGCCGCTGCCGTTCGCGCAGGACGGCGTCCGCCTCGACGGGCACGCGATCGAGGCCCGCGTCTACGCCGAGGACCCGGCGCGCGGCTTCCTGCCGACCGGCGGGCGCGTCCTCGCCCTGGACGAACCGGACGTGCGGGTCGACTCGGGGCTCGACGTCGGCACCGAGGTCGGCGGCTCCTACGACCCGATGCTCGCGAAGGTGATCGTCCACGGCGCGGACCGCGCCGAGGCCCTGCACCGGCTCGACCGGGCGCTGGCCGGGTACACGCTGCTCGGCGTCCCGACGAACGTCGCGTTCCTGCGGTCGCTGCTGCGGCACCCGGACGTCGTGTCCGGCGACGTCGACACCGGCCTGGTCGAGCGCGCCCTCGACGACCTCGTCGGCGACGGGTCCGTCCCGCCGGAGGCGCTCGCCGCCGCCGCGCTGGAGCGGATGCACGCCCTCGAGTCCGGCGACGACCCGTGGACGATCCCCGACGGCTGGCGGCCCGGCGAGCACGCCTGGGCGCGCTGGATCATCACGCCCGCGGGCGGGGAGCCGGTCGAGGTGCGGGTGCAGGGCCGCGCGTCGGCCGCGCGGGTCCGCGTCGGCGACGGCGAGCCCGTCGAGGCGTCCCTGCGCGGCACGACCCTCACCTACGCCGGACGGACGATCGCGTTCGCCGCCGCCCGCGACGGCGACACGCTGTGGCTCGGCCGCGAGGGGCGCGCGTGGGCGCTCGGCGAGCACGTCGCCGCCGAGGGCGGCGCGGCGGCGGCCGGCGCGGGCGACGGCGTGCTGCGCAGCCCGATGCCCGGGACCGTCCTGGCCGTCAAGGCGGCCGAGGGCGACCGCGTCGCGGAGGGGCAGCCGCTGGTGGTCGTCGAGGCGATGAAGATGGAGCACACCGTCACCGCGCCCGGCGCGGGCGTCGTGGCGAAGCTGCCGGTCCGCGCCGGCGTCCAGGTCGCCCTGGACGCGGTGCTGGCCGTGATCGAGGAGGCATGACGATGCGCACACCGCTGCCGGGCCTGCCCGAGCGGGTCACGATCTACGAGGTCGGGCCCCGGGACGGCCTGCAGAACGAGAAGGCGATCGTGCCGGCGTCCGTCAAGGCCGAGTTCGTCACCCGGCTCGCGGACGCGGGGCTGCGCACGATCGAGACGACCAGCTTCGTCCACCCCGAGTGGGTGCCCCAGCTAGCGGACGCCGAGGATCTGCTGGCCGTCCTGCCCCGCTCGCCCGACCTGCGGTACCCGGTCCTCGTCCCGAACGCCCGGGGCCTGGACCGGGCGCTCGCCAACGGCGTCACCGAGATCGCCGTGTTCGGCAGCGCGACCGAGTCGTTCGCGCGGCGCAACCTCAACCGGACGGTGGACGAGTCCATCGGGATGTTCGCGCCGGTCGTCGAGCGGGCGCGCGCGCAGGGCCTGTGGGTGCGGGCCTACGTGTCGATGGCGTTCGGCGACCCGTGGGAGGGCGACGTCCCGATCGAGCAGGTCGTGTCCGTCGCGTCCCGGCTGATGGAGCTCGGCTGCTCGCAGCTCAGCATCGGCGACACCATCGGCGTCGGCACCGCCGGGCACGTCACCGCGCTGATCGAGGCGCTCGGCGCGGCCGGGATCGGCCCCGAGCGGCTCGCCGTCCACTTCCACGACACCTACGGGCAGGCCCTCGCCAACACGCTCGCCGCGCTCCGCGCCGGTGTCGCGGTCGTCGACGCGTCCGCCGGCGGCATCGGCGGCTGCCCGTACGCCGAGAGCGCCACCGGCAACCTCGCCACCGAGGACCTCGTGTGGATGCTGCACGGCCTCGGCATCGACACCGGCATCGACCTCGACGGACTCGCGGCGACCAGCCGGTGGATGGCCGAGCGGCTCGGCCGTCCGAGCCCGTCCCGCGTCGTGCAGGCCCTGTCCCCCGAAACGGAGCAATGATGATCGACTTCAACCTGAGCGCCGAGCAGGAGGAACTGCGGAGCACCGTCGAGCGGTTCGCCCGCGAGACGGTCGCCCCGGTGATCGGCGACCTGTACGAGCGCGGCGAGTTCCCCTACGACATCGTCGCCGCGATGGGGAAGATGGGCCTGTTCGGCCTGCCGTTCCCCGAGGAGCACGGCGGCATGGGCGGCGACTACTTCGCGCTCTGCCTCGCCCTCGAGGAGCTCGCGCGCGTCGACTCGTCCGTCGCGATCACCCTGGAGGCCGGGGTGTCGCTGGGCGCGATGCCGATCTACCGGTTCGGTTCGCCCGAGCAGAAGGCCGCCTGGCTGCCGATGCTGACGTCGGGCGAGCGGCTCGCCGCGTTCGGCCTGACCGAGCCGGGCGGCGGCTCGGACGTCCCGGGCGGCATGCGCACCACGGCCCGGCTCGACGGCGACTCGTGGGTGATCAACGGGTCGAAGTCGTTCATCACGAACTCGGGCACGGACATCACCGCGTTCGTCACCGTGACGGCCTTCACCGGCGACGGCGAGATCTCCACGATCATCGTCCCGAACGGCACGCCGGGCTTCACCGTCGGGCGCAAGTACTCGAAGGTCGGCTGGTCGGCGTCCGACACGCGCGAGCTGTCCTTCGACGACGTCCGCGTCCCCGCGGAGAACCTCGTCGGCGAGCGCGGCCGCGGCTACGCGCAGTTCCTCCGCATCCTGGACGAGGGCCGCATCGCGATCGCCGCGCTGTCGGTCGGCCTCGCGCAGGGCTGCGTGGACGAGTGCCTGCGCTACGTCCGCGAGCGCGAGGCGTTCGGCAAGGAGATCGGGCGCTACCAGGCCGTCCAGTTCAAGATCGCCGACATGGAGACGCGGGCCCACACCGCCCGGCTGGCCTACTACGCGGCCGCCGCCCGGCTGCTGGCGGGCGAGCCGTTCAAGAAGGAGGCGGCGATCGCCAAGCTCGTCGCGTCGAACGCCGCCATGGACAACGCCCGCGACGCCACGCAGATCTTCGGCGGCTACGGCTTCATGAACGAGTACGCCGTCGGCCGCTTCTACCGGGACGCGAAGATCCTCGAGGTCGGCGAGGGCACGTCCGAGGTCCAGCGCATGCTGATCGCCCGCGCCCTGGGCCTGCCCCCGGCCTAGGCCCGGAGGAACCGCGTCCCCCACTCGCGGAGGTGCTCGCGCAGCTCCGGCGGGTGGAGGACGCGGAAGTCGGCGCCGACCGAGCCGAGCGCCATCGCCGCCCAGTCCAGCGAGCCGGCGGTGATGCGCACCCGGCAGCGGCCGGCGTCCACCTCCTCGACCGTGCTCCAGCGGCCGATCAGGTCGCGCACCGCCGCGGCGGGCGCGTCCACCAGCGCCTCCACCGCGTGCGGGCGGGGCAGCTCGTCCAGTCCGGCGCGGACGAACGCGGCGGCGTCGTCCGCCGGCAGGTCGCGCGGCCGGTACCTGGCGCCCGTTCCGCGCAGCCCGGTGAGCCGGTCGACGCGGAAGCTGCGCCAGTCGCTCCGGTCGAGGTCGTAGGCGACCAGGTACCACCGGCGCCCCAGCCGGACGAGCCGGTGCGGCTCGACGTGCCGGTCGGTGCGGCGCCCGCCGTCCGCGGTGTAGGCGAACCGGACCCGTTCGGCGTCCCGGCACGCCACCGCGGCCTCGGTGAGCGTCCCCGGGTCGACGGCCGCCCGGTCGGCGCCGCCCCACGCGGCGGGCACCGTCATCGCGCTCAGCGCCTCGACCCGGCGCCGCAGCCGCGCCGGCATCACCCGCACGACCTTCGCCAGCGCCCGCACCGACGGTTCGGCGATGCCCTCCACGGCGCCCTGGGCGGCGGCCTGCAGCCCGACGACCAGGGCCACCGCCTCCTCGTCGTCGATCACCAGCGGCGGCAGCGCGGCGCCCGCCGCGAGCTGGTAGCCGCCGTCGACCCCGCGCCGCGCCTCCACCGGGTAGCCCAGCTCGCGCAGCCGGTCGACGTCCCGGCGCAGCGTGCGCGGCGAGACGCCCAGCCGCTCGGCGAGTTCGTCCCCCGGCCAGTACCGGTGGCTCTGCAGCAGGGACAGCAGCCGGAGCGTCCGCGAGCTCGTGTTCGCCATACCCGAATACTGCCGCATTGCGGTCAAAAACTGACCGTTGTGCCTCGTAGCGTGAGTCTTGTCGAACGGAAACAACGGAAGGCGAGGCCCATGAGCGACACCATCACCCTCTCCGGTGAGCGCGCCGACCTGCTGGCGATGCTGGGCAAGCACCGGCACTTCCTGCGCTTCACCGTCCGCGGCCTCACCGACGAGCAGGCCCGGACGCGGAGCACCGAGAGCGAGCTGACCCTGGGCGGCCTGATCAAGCACGTGTCCGCCGTCGAGCGCGGCTGGGCGGACTTCATCGTGGAGGGCCCGGCCGCGATGGGCGACTTCGACACCATGACCGAGGAGGACTTCGCCCGCCGGAACGACGAGTTCCGGCTGCTCCCCGAGGAGACCCTCGCCGACGTCCTCGCCGGCTACGACGAGGTCGCGCGCCGCACCGACGCGCTCGTCGCCGAGCTCCCCGACCTGGACGCCGCCCAGCCGCTCCCCCGCGCCCCGTGGTTCGAGCCCGGCGCGTACTGGAGCGCCCGCCGGGTGCTGATGCACATCGTCGCCGAGACCGCGCAGCACGCCGGCCACGCCGACATCATCCGCGAGGCCCTGGACGGCGCCAAGAGCATGGGCTGAGGCCGCGGCCCGGCGGCGCCCCGCGTCGCCGGGCCGCGCCGGGCTCGGTGCCGTTTCACAGCCCTCGCAGCGCCTCGTACAGGTCGTCGCCGTAGGAGGCCCAGCACAGCACCGAGCCGTCGTCGTCGACGCCGCCCATGAGCCACTCCCCCTCGGCGCGGACGAGGCAGAGCCCGTCGAAGGTCAGCACCAGATCGATCGTGTGCGGGGCGACGGGCGCCTCGGCGCGGCCGTCGACCTCCCGGACGTCGAGGGCGGCGGCGGCCTCGGCGGTGAGGACCGCGGCGCGGGCGCAGCCCGACACCGCGCGGACCCGCTCGAGCGTCCAGCCGGTGGGAAGGGACATGAGGCGAGGTCAGACGTCGGGCCGGCGCCGCGGCGCGGGACCGTCGCGGCGCTCAGTCCTCGACCGGGCGGTCCGCGGGGCGGGCCTCCAGGACGGCGAAGGCGGCGCCCCGGGCCGGGACGCCGGTCAGCCGCAGGCCCGCGCGGTCGAGGAGGCGCTCGTACTCCGGCCGGGTCCGCTGGCGGCCGCCGTCGGTCATGACGAGCATCTCGAGGTCGATCCAGGGGGCCGGGGTCGGCCGGTCGGAGCGGTCGGCCTCGCCGACGGGCACCGCCTCGCCGATGAGGACGCGCCCGCCGGGGTTCATCGCGCGGCGGCAGTTGCCGAGGACGCGGGCCGCGCGGTCGTCGTCCCAGTCGAGGAGGACGTTGCAGAGCAGGTAGGTGTCGCCCCCTTCCGGCACGGACCGGAAGAAGTCGCCGGAGACGAGGCGGCACCGGCCGGCGAGCCCGGCGGGCGCGGCGGCGATGACCTGCGGCATGTCGAAGAGCACGCCCCGCACCCCGGGGTGGGCGTCCAGCACCGCGGCGACGACCGCGCCGCGGCCGCCGCCGACGTCGACGACCGTGCTCGCGGGCGCGAAGTCGCAGGCGGCGACGGCCGGGGCGAGGAAGCGCCCGGTCACCGACACCATGGCGGCGCCGAACACGGCGCGGTCGGACGGCCGGTCGCGCAGGTGGTCGTAGAGGCCGCGGCCGTGGGCGCGGGGGAAGGCGGGCTCACCGGTGCGGACGCTCGTCTCGAGGGCGCTCCAGGCCGACCGGTGGAACGCGGAGCCGAGCATCTCCGCCCACCCGCGCAGCGACCCGGGCGCCTCGGTGCGGAGCAGGTCGCCGAGCGGGGTGAGCGCGAACCGGCCGTCGCCGTCGTCCTTCAGGAGGCCGACGTCGGCGAGCGCGCGGAGCAGGCGGTGCAGGGCGGGCGGGTCGGCGTCCAGGGAGGCGGCGGCGTCCGCGGCGGTGCGCGGCCCGCGGGCCAGGGCGTCGGCGACGCCCAGGCGGGCGGCGACGCCGATGGCCTGCGACACCCAGGTGCCGGTCGTCAGCGCGAGGAGCGCCTCGCCGAGCGGGTCGTCGGGCATCCGGACGGTCATCGCGCCTCCCAGATCTCGTTCACCGTGCGTCGCACGTCATCACCGAGGGTATCCGACGGGCGGCGACCGAAGATCGAGTCGGCCGCGGCGGTGAGTTCCGGAGACGCGGCGAGTCTGTGTCGGGGCACGGTCGGTTCGAGGTGAACGCGGAGGTGAGGGATAGGATGTCGCGTCCGTCACATTCGGTTGACCTCAAGGTCGGTCGAGGTCGGAGGCTGGAGCGCGGAGAGCAGCGTAGACCCGGCCAGATTGTCCGACCCGCACGGAATACTCCCGAAGTCCTGCGGGTTTAACCGTTCGCGAAAGTGTCAGTCTCTGCAGTATTTTGCTGCGTATCCCCGTGTGAACCATCCCCGGCCCCCGCGTGCCCGCGTGCGCGGGCCTCGAACGATTGGAACGTAAGTTGACCGCTCCCGCGTCTCCCAAGGCGGCGGACGGACCCCAGGAGGCACCGGAACCCGGAGGTCTCGACCGCGGCGTGTTCGCGGTGGCCGGGGTCGTGGTCCTCGGCGCGATCATGTCCATCCTGGACGTGACCGTCGTCAACGTCGCCCTCAACGCGCTCACCGCCGAGTTCGACACCTCCCTCGCCACCATCCAGTGGGTCGCGACGGGGTACACCCTCGCCCTGGCCACCGTGATCCCGATCACGGGCTGGGCGTCGGCGAGGTTCGGCACGAAGCGCCTGTACATGATCTCGATCGCGCTGTTCGTGATCGGTTCGATGCTGGCGGGCCTCGCGTGGTCGGCCGAGTCGCTGATCGCCTTCCGGATCCTGCAGGGCCTCGGGGGCGGCATGATCATGCCCGCGGGCATGACGATCATGACCCAGGCGGCGGGCCCGCAGCGGGTCGGGCAGGTGATGAGCATCGTCGGCATCCCGATGCTGCTCGGCCCGATCGCCGGCCCCATCCTGGGCGGCTACCTCGTCGACGACGTGTCCTGGCGCTGGATCTTCTTCATCAACCTGCCGATCGGCATCATCTCGCTGTTCCTGGCCGCCAGGATCCTCAAGCCCGACACCCCGAAGCCGGCCGAGCGGCTGGACCTCATCGGCCTGCTGCTGCTGTCCCCCGGTCTCGCCCTGCTGATCTACGGCCTGGCGAAGGGCGGCGAGCTGAGCGACTTCCTCGCCGCCGAGGCGCTGCCGTTCACGCTGGCCGGCGCGGTGCTGGTGCTCGGGTTCGTCGCCCGCGCGCTGACCGCCGCGAACCCGCTGATCGACCTGCGGCTGCTCAAGCGCCGCTCGGTCGCCGCCGCGTCCGGGACGATGGTGCTGTTCGCCGTCGCGTTCATGGGCGCCATGCTGCTGATGCCGCTGTACTACCAGGTGGTGCGCGGTGAGGCCGCCATGGCCTCGGGCCTGCTGCTGGCGCCGCAGGGCCTCGGCGCGATGGTCACGATGCCGATCGGCGGGCGGCTCACCGACAAGATCGGCCCCGGGCGGGTCGTGCTGGGCGGTCTCAGCATCGTGATCCTGTCGCTCGGCGGCTTCGCCTTCCAAGTCCAGGAGGACACCTCCTACTGGGCGCTCGGCGCCACGCTGTTCGCGATGGGGCTCGGCATGGGCATGACGATGATGCCGACCATGGCCGCGGCCATCCAGCCGCTCGTGCACGACGAGGTGCCGCGCGCGAGCACGATGCTGAACATCATCCAGCAGGTGGCGGCGTCCATCGGCACGGCGATGATGTCGGTGCTGCTGGCCCGCCAGTTCGCCTCGCAGCTGCCGGCCACGCCGGGCGGCGAGGCCGGTTCGGGCGGAGAGGCCGGGCTGGCCGCGATGAGCGAGATGCCCGCGGAGGTCATGGCGAAGATCGTCGGGCCGATGGCGGACGCGTTCCAGAACACCTTCTGGTACGCGACGGGCCTGCTGCTGCTGGCCTTCCTGCCGGCGCTGGTGCTGCCCCGGCGCAAGCCGGACAACCCCGCGGCCGCCGACGCGCCGATGCCGATGCACTGATCGGCCGCCGCACGGCCGCGAGCCCCGGTCCGGGACGTCCGGACCGGGGCTCGTCCCGTCTCAGGACGCCGCCGCGTCCTTCCAGTACTCGTCCTTCAGCAGGCGCTTGTAGAGCTTGCCGGTGGGGTGGCGGGGCAGTTCGGCGCGGAAGTCGACCGAACGCGGGCACTTGTAGTGGGCGAGCCGGTCGCGGCAGTAGGCGATCAGCTCGGCCTCCAGCTCGGGGCCCGCGTCGTCCATGCCGAGGGGCTGGACGACCGCCTTGACGGCCTCGCCCATCTCCGGGTCCGGGACGCCGAGGACGGCGACGTCGGCGACCTTCGGATGCACGGCGAGGACGTTCTCGGCCTCCTGCGGGTAGATGTTCACGCCGCCGCTGATGATCATGTAGGCGCGGCGGTCGGTGAGGTAGATGAAGCCGTCCTCGTCGACGTAGCCGACGTCGCCGAGGGTGCTCCAGCCGCGCCCCTTCGGGTCGCGGGACGCCGCGGTCTTGTCCTCGTCGCCGTGGTACTCGAACTCGGGCCCCTCGCCGAAGTACAGCGTCCCGGGGGTGCCGGGCGGGACCTCCTCGCCGTTCTCGTCGCACACGTGCACCTGCCCGAAAACGGGGCGTCCGACGGTGCCCTTGTGGGTCAGCCAGTCCTCGGAGTCGGTGTAGACGAAGCAGTTGCCCTCGGTGCCCGCGTAGTACTCGTGGAGGATCGGCCCCCACCAGTCGATCATCTGCTCCTTGACCGGGACGGGGCAGGGCGCCGCGGCGTGCACGGCGGCGCGCAGGCTCGACACGTCGTACCGGGCGCGGGTCTCCTCCGGGAGCTTCAGCATCCGGATGAACATGGTCGGGACCCACTGGCTGTGCGTGACGCCGTACTTCTCGATGGCGGCGAGCGCGCCCTCGGGATCGAACTTCTCCATCACCACGACGGTGGCGCCGAAGCGCTGGAAGGTGATGCAGTAGCGCAGCGGCGCCGCGTGGTAGAGCGGCGCCGGGGACAGGTACACCGAGTCGCCGTCGGGCTGGAACAGCAGCGAGATCAGCTGGGTCAGGGGCCCGGGCGTGCCCATGGGCGCCTTGCTGAGGGCGGGCTTCACTCCCTTGGGCCGGCCCGTCGTCCCGGACGAGTAGAGCATGTCGACGCCCTCGCACTCGTCCTCGATGGACGTGGCGGGGTGCGCGGCGACGCGGTCCTCGTAGGACTCGTAGCCGGGGGCCGTGCCGCCGAGCATGAGGCGCAGCGGCACGTCCGGCGGGTTCTGCGCGACGGCCGGGATCGACGCGTCGGCGATGAACACCTTGGCCTCGCAGTTGCCCACGATGTAGGCGACCTCGTCGGCGCCGAGCCGTGAGCTCACGGCCGTGTAGTAGAGCCCGGACCGCTGGGCGGCCCAGGCGATGGCCAGGTAGAGCGGGTGGTTCTCGAGCATGAACGCGATGTGGTCCCCCGGGCGCAGCCCCTCCGCGCGGAGCAGCTGCGCGAGCCGGTTGGACTCCTCGTTCAGTTCCCGGTAAGTGACGGTGCGGCCCGAGCCCGCCATGATCACGGCGGGCTTGTCGGGCGTCTGTGCGGCGATCTGCCCCAGGTGCATAGCCGCACGTTAGCGGGCCGGAACCCCGAATGGAATGGGATTCGGTTTATTCGGCCGCACAGACCAGCATGTGGTCGAAGTCACCGTCCTTGGCCCCGCCCACGAACGCCTCCACCTCCTCGCGCGTGTAGACGAGGACGGCCCCCTCGGGATCCCGGGAGTTGCGCACGGCGATGTCTCCGCTGGGGAGTTCGGCGAGCTCGACGCAGTTGCCGCTCGGATTGCTCCGCCGGCTCTTCTGCCAGACGAGTCCGTTGCGGCTAGCGCCGCCGGGCGGCTTCTGGTGGCCGTTCATCATTGCCCCCTCTAGGCGTGTCCGCCTCCCCGCAGGGAGGCCGCGATCTCGCCCCACCCCACACCATGGTACGAGATGCACGTGCATTCGGTCTTGCATTCGTTCTTGCACCCGTTCGTGCAGACGGTCTTGCATCTGCACGACTTGGGGAGCAAGATAGCGAACGCTCGCCGGTGACCAACCCGCTCGCCTCTGAGGTTCACACCATGACCGTTGACCAGGCAGACGACGTCGCGGCGCACGCCGCCAGGCACGGCGCCCTCCGCGGCGCCGGGGACGCCCTACGGCCGCGGGACGCCGCGGCCGGGCACGCGCCCTGGCCGGACGCGCACGCGCCGGCCCCCGCGCACGCGGACGCGCCCATGGACGGCCCCGCCGTCCCCGCGGCCCCGGTGCCGGACCCCGGCCTGGCCGGGCGCTGGCCGACGCCGCACGAGGGCGCTCCGCGCACGGCGCGGCACGTCCTGCCGGCCGAGATCACCGCGCCCCGCGCGGCGCGCGAGTTCGCCGAGGCCACGCTCCGCGAGTGGGGCCTGGCGGACGACGCCGCGGACATCGTCGTCACGGTCTCGGAACTGGTCACCAACGCCCTGCGGCACGGCCTGGAGGGTCTCCCCCAGCCGCTGCCCCGGCGCCCGATCCAGCTCGTCCTGATCGGCCACCGGCGGCGGCTCGTCGTGGCGGTGACCGACCCGAGCGGGCGCGCGCCCGAGCCCGCGACGGTGGACCCCGACCGCTTCGTCGAGGGCGGCCGGGGCCTGCTGGTGGTCGGCGCGGTCAGCGACGCCTGGGGCTGGGCGCCGCTGGCGACCGGAGGGAAGTCGGTGTGGGCGGCCTTCGCCCGCCGGGTCAGCCCTCCGGCACCGGAAGGATCTGAGGCCGCACGTCGTCCTGACGCTCCCGCTCCGGACGCTCCAGCTCACTGAGGAACGCGTGGGCCCAGCGGTCCACGTCGTGCTCCAGCACGCGCCGGCGCATCGAGCGCATCCGCCGCGCCAGCTCGGCGGGCTCGGCGCCGAGCGCGTCCAGGAGCCGCTCCTTCAGGCCGTCGATGTCGTAGGGGTTGACGAGGAAGGCGCCGCGCTTGAGCTCGTCCGCGGCGCCGGTGAACTCGCTCAGCACCAGCGCGCCGCGCAGGTCCGCGCGGCACGCGACGTACTCCTTGGCCACCAGGTTCATGCCGTCCCGCAGCGGGGTGACCACCATGACGTCCGCGGCGAGGTAGAGCGCGGCCAGCTCGGCACGGTCGTACGACGTGTGCATATAGTGCACAACCGGAAAACCGATCTCGCCGTACTCGCCGTTGATGCGGCCGACCTCCTGCTCGATCTCCTCGCGCAGCAGCTGGTACTGCTCGACGCGCTCGCGGCTCGGCGTCGCGATCTGCACGAACGCGGCCTCGCCCGGCTTGAGGTGGCCGTCCTCGAACAGCTCGCCGAACGCCTGCAGCCGCTGCCGGATGCCCTTGGTGTAGTCGAGCCGGTCGACCCCCAGCAGCAGCGTGCAGTCGCCGAGGTCGCTGCGGATCTCGGCGGCGCGCTCCCGCACCTCCGGCCGGGCCACGAGCTCGTCCAGCTCGCCGACGTCCACCGAGATCGGGAACGCGCGGGCGCGGACGACGCGGCCGTCCCACAGGACGTCCTGCTTGACGTTGCGGGTGTCGAGCAGCCGCTTGCACAGGCGCACGAAGTTGGCCGCGGCGCCGGGGAGCTGGAAGCCGACGAGGTCGGCGCCGAGCAGCCCCTCCAGGATCCGGCGCCGCCACGGGAGCTGCCAGAACAGCTCCACGGGCGGGAACGGGATGTGCAGGAAGAACCCGATGCGCAGGTCGGGGCGCAGGTCGCGCAGCATCGCCGGGACGAGCTGGAGCTGGTAGTCCTGCACCCAGACGATGCCGCCCTCGGAGGCGACCTCCGCCGCCGCCTCCGCGAACCGCCGGTTGACGCGCACGTAGGCGTCCCACATCGCGCGGTCGTACACGGGCGGCGCCACCACATCGTGGTACAGCGGCCACAGCGTGGCGTTCGAGAAACCCTCGTAGTAAAGCTCGACGTCCTCGGCCGACTGGGAGATCGGGACGAGCGCCATGCCGTCCTCCTCGAACGGCTCCAGGCTCTCGTCCGGCGCCCCGGTCCAGCCGATCCACGTGCCGTTCCGGCGCCGCATGACCGGCGCGATCGCGCTGACCAGCCCGCCGGGGCTCCGCCGCCAGCGCGGAGCGCCGTCCTCTCCGACGATCCGGTCGACCGGAAGCCGGTTGGCCACCACCACGAACTCACTACCGCGCGACACCTGCGACCCGCCTCTCCAGGAACCTCAGTGATCACCATGCCCAGGAACGGTCATCGGGAACATCTTGTCACTTCGACGCAAAGAGATCGTTACGCGAAAAGGGCGCTGTCAGGAACGCGGGGCCGCCGCTGAGGGGGATTGGAGCGGGCCACATCCCTTTCGCGCCAGGTGACCGATGTTTACCGGGACGTCACCTTTGCCGGTCGTTCCTTGCTAAAAAGTGATCCAGATCACACCAGGCGCCGGCGGCGAGGATCACCGGCGCACGGGCCGCAGGGGCGCGGTCGGCCGGGTCGCGGGCGCAGCGCGCCTCCGGCGCCGTCGTCCATGGCTTCATGGTGGCACCCGGAGGACGGCCGGAACGCGCGGAACAGACGAATGCGGGCCCCGCGCGACACGCGCAGGGCCCGCAGGGCGGGGCGGGTCAGGCCGCCGCACCCTCGCGTTCCGGGGCGTCCGCCGCGCGGTGCCGCCCGCCCCAGAGGACGGCGTCCAGCGAGAACCGGCCCGCCCCGGTGAGCGCGAGCAGCAGGGCGACGGCGCCGAGGACGAGGACGAACTCGTAACCGCCGTCGCCCGCGAAGAATCCGGCGTCCTTGTGGACGTACCAGAACGCGCCGGCCATGTTCGCGGCGAGCAGCACACCGACCAGCGGGACGAGGACGCCGACGATCAGCGCGGCGCCGCCGAGCAGTTCCAGCCAGGTCGCGAACGTCGCGGCGGCGCCGGGCAGCGGGATGCCGAGGCCGTCGAACATCGCGGTGACGCCGGCGTGCCCGGTGTCGTTGAGCTTCTGCCAGCCGTGCGCGACGAACACCGCGCCGAGGACCAGTCGGCCGATGAGCAGCCCGGCGTGGAGCAGGTCGGGGTGTCGGCGAGACGGGAGCATGCCTCTCCTCCGGTTGAAGGTTCAAATATGAACTAACGGAACGCTACCAGAGGTCGTTCAATTTCAGACCACCTAGAAACTTCAGGTCGGATCCAGGCCAACTAGAATCACCGCATGAGCGATGCGGGGGAGCCGCTCGACGACGCGGAGATGCGCGCCTGGATGGCGTTCCTCGCCGCCGGGCACCTCATGGACCACGAGGTCGAGCGGCAGCTGAAGAGCGACGGCGGGCTCTCGCATCCGGAGTTCGAGGTCCTGGTGCGGCTGAGATGGGCCGACGGCGGACGGCTGCGGATGTCCGACCTCGCCCGCCAGGTGATGATCTCCAAGAGCCGACTGACCTACCAGGTCACGCAGCTCGAACGGGCCGGGCTCGTGCGGCGCACCGGATGCGAGACCGACCGGCGGTCGGTGTGGGCGGAGCTGACCGACGAGGGCGCCGCCGCGCTCGAACGCGTCCGCCCCGGGCACCGCCGCGTCGTCCGGGAGTCGCTGATCGACGTGCTGTCGCGCGAGGAGATCGAGCTGCTCGGCGACGCTCTGGGCCGCGTCGCCGACCGCCTGCGGGAGCGGTAGCGTGCGCGACTTCGGCGGGATCGTCGAGCGCTCCCCCGCGCGGGTCGTCCGCCCCGGGTCGGCCGCGGAAGTCGCCGCCGCGCTCCGCGACGCCGCCGCGGCGGGCCTGGCCGCCGTCCCGCGCGGCCTCGGGCACTCCACGTTCGGGCAGTCGCTGACCGAGGGCGTCTCGCTCGACATGCGCGGGCTCGCCGGCGTCCACGCGGTCCGGACGGACGGGCCGCGGGGCGCGCACGCGGTCGCGGACGCCGGGACCACCTGGCGGGAGGTCCTGGACGCGACGCTGCCGCACGGCCTCGCCCCGCCCGTGCTGACCGACCACCTCGACGTCACCGTCGGCGGGACGCTGTCGGCGGGCGGCGTCGGCGGCGCTTCGCACCGGCACGGCCTGCAGGCCGCGAACGTCCTGGCGCTCGACGTCGTCCGGTACGGGCGGGACGCGGCGCACGGCGCGGTGACGTGCTCCCCCGAAGCCCGGCCGGACCTGTTCGACGCGGTGCGGGCCGGGCTGGGGCGGCACGGCGTCATCACCCGGGCCGTGCTGCGGCTGGTCCCCGTGCCCGAGCGGGTGCTGTCCTGCACGATCCCGTGCCGCGACGCCGCCGGGCTGCTGCGCGTGCAGCGGGAGACGGCGGCCGAGCACCTGTCGGGGCAGGCCAAGCCGGCGGACGGCGGCGGGTGGCGGTACGAGGCCAAGGCGGTGCTGCACGGCGGCGCGCCGCCGCCCGGCACCGCCGAAGCCGAGGAACTGCCCTACCTCGACTTCGCCGACCGGCTCCGCCCGGACGTGGCGGAGCTCGTCGCGCTCGGCGAGTGGACGCGCCCGCACCCGTGGGGCATGGTGTTCCTGCCCGGGGACCGCGCCGCCGCCCTCATCGAGGCGGAGCTCGCGGCGACGGACCCGGCCGGCGTGGGCCTCAGCGGCGTCGTCCTGATCAAGGCGCTGCGCACCGGGCGCGTGCCCGGGCTCGCCGTCCCGCGCGACCCCGTCCTGCTCGGGATGCTGCGGACGGCGTCGCCGGGCTGCGCGTCCGTCCCGGCGATGCTCGCCGCCAACCGGGCGCTCCTCGACCGCGCCCGCACCGCCGGCGGCACCCGCTACCCCGTCGACTCCGTCGCCGACAAAGCCCCCATCCCGCGATAACCCCGCCCGGCCAACGCACGGCCACGGCCACCCAGCCACCGCCGCCGAGCCACCGCGGCCGAGCCACCGCCGCCGGGCCATGGCCGACCGGTCACGGGCGCCGGGTCACGGCCGCCGGGTCACGGCCAACCGGTCACGGGCGCCGGACCACGCCGCGGGCCACGGGCGCCGGGCCACGGCTGCCGGGCCACGGCTACCGGGCCACGGCTACCGGGCCACGGCTACCGGGTCACGGGCGCCAAGCCACAAGCGTCCAGCCATGAACGCCTAGCCGCGACCAGCCGGTCACGAGCGCCAAGCCACAAGCGCCAAGCCACAGCCGTCCTGGCCACGGGCGTCGAGTCGCGGGGGCCGTCACGGGCCGGGTCGCGGGCGCCGGACCATGAGGGCCGGGCACCGCCGCCCGGCCACGGCCGTCCGGCCACGAACGCCCGGCCGCGGACGCCCGGTCACGAACGCCCGGCCGCGGACGCCCGGTCACGGGCGGCGGGTCACGACTGCAGGTAGCGGAGGACGGCCAGTACGCGGCGGCTGTATCCGGTGGTGGCCGACAGGTCGAGCTTGTCGAAGATCGCGTTGACGTGCTTCTCCACGGCGCTCTGCGAGATGTGCAGGTGCGCGGCGATCGAACCGTTGGTATGTCCCTGCGCCATGTGGTCGATGACGTCCCGTTCGCGGGGCGTCAGCCGGGCCAGCGGATCGGCGTGCGCGCTGTGCGCCAGCAGCCGCCGCACCACCTCGGGGTCGAACGCGGCGCCGCCCGCGGCGATCCGGTCGAGGGCGTCGAGGAACTCGTCGACCTGCGCGACCCGGTCCTTGAGCAGGTAGCCGACACCGGCGGTGTCCGCGGTGATCAGCTCGGCGGCGTACCGCTTCTCCACGTACTGCGACAGGACGAGCACCCCCACGCCGGGCCACCGGCGGCGGATCTCCAGCGCGGCGCGCAGCCCCTCGTCGGTGTGCGTCGGCGGCATCCGCACGTCCACGACGACGACGTCGGGCGGCGCCTCCGCCACGGCGGCGAGCAGCGCGTCGCCGTCGCCGACCGCCGCGGCGATCTCGTGGCCCTCCTCCGCCAGCAGCCGCACCAGCCCCTCGCGCAGCAGCGTCGAGTCCTCGGCGAGCATCAACCGCACGGCAGCTCCGCGGTGATCACGGTGGGCCCGCCGGGCGGGCTGTCCACGGCGAACGCGCCGTCCAGTGCGGCGACCCGGCGGGCCAGCCCCGCCAGCCCGCCGCCGCGGGGGTCGGCTCCCCCGGTCCCGTCGTCCTCGACGCGCACGCCGATCCTCCCGTCCCGCTCCGCGACGTCGACGCGGACCCGGCCCGCGCCCGAGTGCTTGTTGGCGTTGGTGACCGCCTCGCAGACGACGAAGTAGGCGGCGGTCTCCACCGGGTGCGGGGGCCGTGCGGGCACGTCGAAGCCGATCGCCACCGGGACCGCCGACCGCTCCGCGACCGTCTCCAGCGCCGCCCGCAGGCCCTCCCCGTCGAGCGCCGCCGGGAACACGCGCCAGCTCACCTCGCGCAGGTCGTCCAGGGCGCGCCGCGACTCCTCGTGCGCCTGCCGCAGCAGCTCGGCGGCCCGCTCCGGGTCGGCGCCGCCCGCGCGGCGGGCCCGTCCGATCAGCATGCCGAGCGCGACGAGCCGCTGCTGGACGCCGTCGTGCAGGTCGCGCTCGATGCGGCGGCGCTCGTCGTCGACGGCGTCCACGACCTGGGCGCGCGTCACCCGCAGCTCGGCGATGCGGCGGCGGTAGGCGTCCAGCGGGCTCGGGCCGAGGCGGCGGCGGGCGGTCGCCCGCTCCAGCGCGACGACCCCGGCCAGGCCCTGCACGGCGAGGAACAGCAGCACCGCGCCCGCGAGGAACGTGTAGACGACGATCCAGGGGTGCGGCGGGATGCCGTCCATGTAGTCGCCGGTGATCCACCAGCTCGCCGTCAGGCCGACGCCCAGGTACACCCCGTAGGCGATCAGGCCCAGGACCGTCCCGCCGAGGAGACCGACCGGGGCGCGCAGCGCCAGGTAGGCGAGCGCGCGGCCCGGGCCGTCCGCGGCCGCGGTCTCCTCCGCGAAGAGCCCCGCGAGCCTGCGCCGCTCCAGCTCCGTGAGCCCGCGGGCCGCGGCGGCGACGGCGTCCGGGACCGGACGCTCGCCGCGCGAGGCGGCCAGCGAGAAAGGCATCAGCACCACCGCGACCAGCAGGAAGGCCAGTTCGGTGAGGGACGTCAGGACGCCGAGCGCGAGCCCGGCGGACGCCCGCGCCGCCCTCCGCGGGACGCTTCGGCCGGCGGCGGAACCGGCACCGGCCGCACGCTGACCGGGAACGTTCCGTTCGGCGAGGCCGCGGTGGAGGCCGTCCCGCTCGGCGCCGGAGGCGGCGACGTCGTCAGAAGGCGCTGTGATCACGCTCGGCGTCTCTCGGACCGGCGCGGTGCGCCCCGCCGCCCCCGTTCCCGTCCTTGCGCGACTTGACGACGCGGAAGGCGATGAACGCCACGAGGGCCACGGCCACCACGGCGATGACCCCCTTGGAGTAGATGCCGACGTACTCCTCGACCTTGTGCCACTGGTCGCCGAGCCCGTACCCGGCCATCACGAAGATCGTGTTCCAGATCGCGCTGCCGAGGGTGGTGTACAGCAGGAACTTGCTCAGCGGCATCCGCTCCACCCCGGCCGGGATGGAGATGAGGCTGCGGAAGATGGGGATCATGCGGCCGAAGAAGACGGCCTTGGCGCCGTGCTTGGCGAACCACGCCTCGGTGCGGTCGAGGTCCTCGATCTTGATGAGCGGGAGCCGGGCGACGAGCCGGCGGATCCGGTCCCGGCCGATGACCGCCCCGATGCCGTACAGGGCGAGCGCGCCGACGACCGCGCCGACGGTCGTCCAGATCAGGGCGGCGATGAGGTTCATCTTGCCCTGCGACGCGGTGAACCCGGCGAGCGGCAGGATGATCTCGCTGGGCAGCGGCGGGAACAGGTTCTCCAGCGCGATGGCGATCCCCGCGCCCGGCGCGCCCATCTGCTCCATCAGGTCGGTGGCCCAGCCGGCGATGCCGCCCACCGGCTCGCCCTCGGTCGCCGCCAAAAACGTCATTGTGATCATGCCTCGCCACACTAGAGATCCGCCGATACCGCCACCATGGAGCGCACCGCCGACCTTACCGGCCGCACGCCGCATCCCTGCCCTGCGGAAAACCGCACCCCGCCGCCTCCGCCGCGCGCCGCACCGGACGGCGGCCGAGGGGGCGGTGATCGTGGAAAGGCCCACATGGCCGGGCGGTTCAGCCTAATGTGGAAGTCCCCACCGTATAAGGCTTTCAACACCGCCGCACCGATCAGCGAGGAGCCGCGCACGTGGCCGACGACCTCCCCGAGAACGCCCCGCCCGGGATCGATCCCACCACTCCGACGTTCGCCCGGGTGTACGACTACTTCCTCGGCGGCAAGGACAACTTCGCCGCCGACCGCGAGGTCGCGGACATGGTGATGCAGCTCGTCCCGGAGGCGCCCGTCGTCGCGCAGGGCAACCGCGTCGCGATCGAGCGGGCCGTGACCTACCTCGCCGGGGACCTCGGCATCGACCAGTTCGTGGACATCGGGTCCGGGCTGCCCACGTCGTCCAACGTGCACCAGTTCGCCAAGGCCGCCGCCCCCGGCGCCCGCGTCGTCTACGTCGACAACGACCCGATCGTCCTCGCGCACGGCCGGGCGCTGCTCACCGAGACCGGCGTCGCGACGTTCATCCAGGGCGACCTCCACGAACCGGGGAAGATCTTCGCCGATCCGGCGCTGACCGCGCTGATCGACCTCGACCGCCCGGTCGGGGTGATCCTGGCCGCGATCATCCACCACGTGCCCGACGACCGGGACCCGGCGGGCGTCGTCCGCGCGCTGCACGAATTCCTGCCGTCCGGCAGCCACGTCATGCTCACGCACCTGCACGACGCGGGGGACGACCCGCGCGTCGAGGAGGCGAGGAAGATCCTGCAGTCGGGGCTCGGCGGGTCCTACTTCCGGCCGGCCTCCGAGATCGAGCGGTTCATGGGCGGGCTGACGATCCTGGAGCCGGGCGTCGAGCTCGTGACCGCGTGGCGGCCGAACGGGCCGGCGGGGCCGCTGGAGCACCCGCTGCACAGCCAGATGGCGGCGGTGCTCGGCCGCAAGGACTGACCGCCGAGGCTCGTGACCGGAACGCCGCCGGGGGGTTTCGGTCACGGGCTTCGCCATTTTCGGTCGCGCTTCACCGGAGATCCGGACAAAGGATCTTTCTGATCGACTTTTCGGTCAGGAAGCCTTCTTGTAGCGTTCGCAGGGTTTTGTGAAGCGCTTTCATGATCCAAAGGACCCCCCGCGATGCCCTTGGCGACTGGCCTGGCCGCCGTGCTGCTCGGCCTGCTGATCCTGCTGGCCGCGACCCGGCGCCCGCCCGTTCCGGCGTCCGGGCACCCCGAGTCGCTGACGGCCGTGCTGGAGCCGGGCGAGGAGGAGTACCTCGCGTGGCTCGCCGACCACCTCTGGCCCGGCGACGAGTACCTGGAGATCGACCGGGACCTGCGCGACGAACTGGGCCTCGACCTCCACGACGGCGCCCCGGCGGACGGACCGTTCGAAGCGCCGCTGTGCCCGCGCTGCGCGCTGCGCCGCGAGGACGTGTGGCCGTGTCCGGCGTGCGGCCGGCTGCTCCACTCGTCCTGCGGCCACGGGATGCGCCGCCGACGCGTCGCCCATCCCTACAGCACCCGCGGCGCGGAATTCGAAGCGGTGATCGCGGAATGGGTCTGCACGGGCTGCGCGTCGGTCGTCGGCCTGGACGTGGATCACGGCGACGAACCGGATCGGCGCTGACGATTGCCCGGCAGCCCGGACCTTTACACGCTTGTAACGTAAAGAATTCCTCATCTACTTGCATATTTCGGACGCACGGCGGCAGGGTGAACTATGTCCTTAATCACAGGGACAGCTGGAGGAATCCCGTGACCGCCCATCCCGACCCGGCGAACTGCGCGCACAAGCCGTGCTGCCCCGCCGCCGACGCCCACGACCGGGACGCCGCGCGCACCGTCGCGCACCACCCCGAGCAGGGCTGGAGCCTGCTGTGCAACGGCATCGTCGTCTTCGACGACACCGGAGAGCTGCTCCCCGACGGCCGGGTCGTCGACCCGCACCGCCCCACCGCGGCCGCCTGACGGCCGCCGCCGTCACCTGATCACGTGACGGTCGTAGCCGAGCCGCACCAGTTCCTCGTAGGCCGCCCACGCCGCCGCCGGAACGGGCATCGGCACCTGGAACCCGCGCTCGGCGTAGACGACCATCCGCTGCAGGTCGCCCACCATCAGCTCGATGAACCGCCGCTCGTCGTCGCCGTACGCGTCGAACCCGATCTCGGGCGCGGTGACCGTCCACGCCGCCTCGGCCCACTGGCGCCGCGCCGTCGCGAGCGACCGGCGCGTCATGTAGGGCTTGGCGACCAGGATCCCGCTGCGCACAACAATGCCCCGCCCGTCCAGCAGGCGGCGCGTCGCGGTGATGTTCTCGCCCGTGTTCGCGGCGGTCTCCTCCAGCACGAGCGCCTCCTCGGGGACGCCGTGCTCGCGCGCCACCCGCGCGAAGACCCGCGCCTCCGTCTCCGCCCACCCGGACGTGATCTTGCCGCGACCGCCCGAGACGACGAGCAGCGGCGCCCGTCCCTCATGCCAAAGCCGGGCGGCATGGACCGCCACCCGCGTGTCGTGGCACCCCAGAGCCAGGATCACGTCAGCCTTGGAGAGAGGGTCGGCCAGCACCAGGTGGTCCCACAGGATCCGGGCCAGCTCGCGCGCCCGCGCGTCCACGGGATCGTGAGTCTCCATGCGCCCATTGTCCCCGGCGGACAGCATGTCGGACTCCCATCCGAACGGTCGTCCCGGTAGCGTTCAACTGTTTCGCTACTTACGCAAGGTTCATGTGGAACCCGACCGCGAAAGGACGGGGTGGTGTGATCACAGTCCTGGTCCTCGTCGCACTGGTCGCCGTGCTCGGCCTGTGCGTCTCCAACCTGCTCCGCCCCTTCGCCCCCGCGGCGCCCGCGGAGCCGCGCCCCGGGCCGCCCGGCGTCCACCCGGAGTCCATGACCGCCGAACTGGACCCCGCGGACGAGGAGTACCTCGCCTGCCTCGCCGACACGCTGTGGCCGAACGACGAGTACCTCGAACCCGAGCACACCACCGACGGCGAAGAGGAGCCCGGCGGCAGCGGCATGCGCCGCTGACCCGCCCACCGCGCCCGTAAACCCGCGACGCGACCGGGCCGTCACACAAAGGTCGAGCGCTCCCCTCGGCATGACCACTGGACGGCGGCACGGTCCACGGTCCCGCGATCGGGAGCGTTCCGCCTTGCACAGGCTGCGAGGAAGCGATGACGGGGCAGACGGCGCCGCGCGCGGCGTACATCGGAATCGAACTCGGGAACGGTGAGGAGCAGGACCTGCGACGGGCCCTCGGGCTCTACCTGAAAAGCGGGGAGAGCCTGCTCGCGATCACCGCGACCGTCAAAGTACTGCCGACCCTCACCCACGTCGCCGTCACCGACCGGCGTGTCCTCGGCTTCTCCGCCGCGGACCTCGTCCGGGAGGGACCGCGACGGGAACTGGCGATCGCCGACGCAGCCCGGATCGAGATTCGCCGGTCCTACAAGCAGCGATGGTTCCTCGTCGCGTTCCGCGGTGCGGGCGATGAGGTCGACTTCGGTGACGTCCACGACGAGGACGCACCGCGCCTGCACGCGCTCGTCGCGGAGCTGATCCGCGCACGCGACGCCGCCCCCGGCGGGCCCGGACGGCCGTCGCCGGCACCTGCGGGGCCCGTGTCTCCCACCGAGCCGGTCCGCCCGCCCGAATTCGTCCGCCCGGCGGAACCCGCTGCCTCCGTGCCCTTCGGGGCGCCGGACTTCACCGCTCCCGCGCCGCCTGTGCCGGCCCCGGCGCCTCCGCCGCCCGTCCCGTCCGCGCCGCCCACCGCCGCTCCCGGCCCCGTTTCGACCGTCCCGCCCGGCGCGCCCGGGTGGCGCTACAACCCGCCGCCGACTTGGCCCGCGCCGCCCGCGGGGTGGGCCCCACCGCCGGGATGGCGTCCGGACCCGAGTTGGCCGCCGGCGCCGCCCGAATGGCGGTTCTGGCTTCCCGCGGCTTCCGTCCCCGCCCCGGCGCACGTCCCCGCGCCCTCGCCGGCCGTCCCGGCCCCGGCCGGATTCGAGGCCGCGGCGCCCCGGGCGGGGACCCGGAGCGTGCCGCGGTTCGGCGGCCGCAAGCAGCGCATCGAAGTGCTGGAGGCCGAGAACGTCCGGCTGCGGGACTGCCTCGAGCGCCTCGGCGGACTCGAGGCCGCCCAGGTAGCCGCGGAGATCGAGCGGTTGCGAGCGGAGGCGGCGGACGTACGGCGTGACGCGGAGAAGACCCGCATCCGGCTCGAGAACCTGCGCAGCGGAATCGTGGAGACGGAGGACACGGCACTCTTGCAGGAGGCCGGGATCTACGAGTACCAGCATCCCCTCGCCGACTCCGTCGCATACAAGGCCGAGCTCGCGAAAGTGCGGGACCGCATCAAGTCCATGGCGCGCAACAACCGGGCCGTCGTCGGCGCCACGAACTGGACGGTCAACGGTTCGGCCGCGCAGGGCGGCAAGATGGTCCGCGACTTCTCCAAGCTCATGCTGCGCGCCTACAACGCCGAGGCCGACAACCTCGTGCGGACCATGCGGCCCTACAAGCTCCAGGCGGCGATCGACCGGCTCGACAAGAGCGCGCAGACGATCGAGCGCCTGGGCAAGACCATGGACATCCGCGTGAGCCGGCAGTACCGGGACGTCCGCATCACGGAGCTCCGGCTGACCGCCGATCACCTCGCCAAGCTGGAGGAGGAGAAGGAACGGGTCCGGGCCGAGCGGGAGCAGCAGCGCGAGGAGGAGAAGGCGCGCAAGGAGTTCGAACGGGAGAAGGCGCGTCTGCTGAAGGAACGCTCACATGTGGAGGCGGCGCTCGCCCGGCTGGAGGAGCGCGGTGACGGCGAGGGCGCCGCGGAACTGCGGGCCAAGCTGGCGGACGTGGACGACGCGATCAGCGATGTCGAGGGACGGGCCGCGAAGGCGCGCGCCGGCTACGTGTACGTCATCTCCAACATCGGCGCGTTCGGCGAGCGGATGGTGAAGATCGGGATGACCCGGCGGCTCGACCCGATGGACCGGGTCCGCGAGCTCGGTGACGCGTCCGTCCCGTTCCGGTTCGACGTGCATGCGCTGATCTTCAGCGAGGACGCCGTCGGGCTGGAGGGAGACTTGCACCGGGAGTTCGCGGAGCGGCGCGTCAACCGGGTCAATATGCGGCGGGAGTTCTTCTACGCCACGCCCGCGGAGGTGCGGAGGGCGTTGGAGCGGATCGCGGGCGCGCATCTCGTTGAGTACACCGAGACGCCGGAGGCGGTGGAGTTTCGGGCCGGTGGGGGGCGGGAGGGTCAGAGTTTGCGGCCGACGCCGCCGTAGGCGTCGACGTCGTCGGCGGGGTGCTCGGGGCGCCAGCGGGTGATGGGGACGATGCCGGGCCGGAGGATCTCGAGCCCCTCGAAGAACCGGGCGATGCGCTCGGGGGTGCGCAGGACGAGGGGCGAGTCGCCGGACGCGTTCCACACTTCGACGATCTTGTCCGAGTCCGCGCCGTGCACCACGTTCGTCCCGTCGTACATGGCGAGGTAGCTGCCCGGGGCGAGGGCGTCCATGAGCCGCCGGACGATCGCGTACGCCTCGTCGTCGTCGGTGATGAACTCGAGGACGCCCATCAGCGTCAGCGCGACCGGCTCGTCGAGGTCGAGCGTCTCGGCGGCCGCCTCGAGGATGCGTCCGGGGTCGCGCAGGTCGGCGTGGACGTACGCGGTGCTGCCCTCGGGGGTGCTGGTGAGCAGCGCTCTCGCGTGGGCCAGCACCATCGGGTCGTTGTCGATGTAGACGATGCGCGATTCGGGCGCGGCGCGCTGCGCCACCTCGTGGGTGTTGTCGACGGTGGGCAGGCCGGTGCCGACGTCGACGAACTGGCGGACGCCCGCCTCGGCGGTGAGGAACCACACGACGCGGTTGAGGTAGTGGCGGGACGCGCGGGCGAGGCGCGCGACGTCCGGGAGCATGCGGAGGATCTGGTCGCCGACCCGGCGGTCCACGGGGTAGTTGTCCTTGCCGCCGAGCCAGTAGTTCCAGATGCGCGCCACCTGCGGGACGGTCGTGTCGACGCCGGGCGCCGGTGCCTGGTCGCTCATAGCCCCCCTCTCGTCCCGCCGTGATCGGTGTCTTCCCGGCGGCGGCGCCCCCCATTCACGGGCGGGGGACGCCGCGGAGGCGTCAGTCGTCGTCCCGGTCGTCGTCGCGGTCGTCGTCCCGGTCGTCGTCGTCGCGGTCGTCGGCCTGGTTCTGGAGCACCTTGCCGGAGGCTGCGTCCACGGTGACCTCGCGCTCGGTGCCGTCCGAGCCCGCGACCTCGACCTCCCAGGAGGGAGCGGTCCCGGCCTGGAAGTCGACGGACGTGACGGTGCCGGGCGCGGCCCGCAGGGCGGCGTTCGCGGCGGCGACGGCGGTCGTCTTCGCGCCGCCCAGCGCCTTCGTCTCGCGGCGGTCGTCGTCGTCATCGTCGTCGTCCCGGTCGGCCCGGTTGCGGACGACCTCGCCCGAGCCGGCGTCGACGTCCACGGTGCGGACGCCGCCGGACGCGGCGACGTCGACCTCCCAGACGGGAGTGTCGCCGTCGTCGTCGAGGTCGATGTCCTCGACCGTGCCGGGGGCCGCCTTCAGCGCGGCCTGCGCGGCCTGGACGGCGGTGACGCGGGTGCCCGCGGGGACCGCCTCGTCGCCGTCGTCGGCCGCGGCGACGGCCGCGGTGGCGGCTCCGCCGCCGGCGACGGCCGCCGCGGCGAGCGCCGTGACCAGCAGCCTGCGGCCGGTGAGGATGCGGCGCGCGTCGATGCCCATGTGGTTCCACCTCCGGTGTCGGTGTGTCGTGGCCGGTCGGCCCGTACGTCACCGACGATGTCGGACGTTCCTGTAGCGCACCTGAAGCGACCTGAAGCTTTCTTCAGGAACGGTTTGGCAGGCTGTCCTCCATGCGCCTGCTCATCGTCGAGGACGAGAAACGCCTCGCCACGTCCCTGGCCCGCGGCCTGACCGCCGAGGGGTTCACGGTGGACGTCGTCCATGACGGCGCCACCGGGTACGAGCGGGCGTCCGGCGGCGGCTACGACCTGGTCGTCCTCGACATCATGCTCCCCGGGATGAACGGCTACCGGGTGTGCGCGGCGCTGCGGGCGGCGGGGGACGAGACCCCGATCCTGATGCTGACCGCCAAGGACGGCGAGTACGACGAGGCCGAGGGCCTGGACACCGGCGCGGACGACTACCTGACGAAGCCGTTCTCGTACGTGGTGCTGGTGGCCCGGGTCCGCGCGCTGCTGCGGCGGCGCACGCGGGGCGCGGCGCCGTCGATCGTCCTGGGCGACCTCACCGTGGACCCCGCCGCCCGCCGGGTGTTCCGCGGCGACGAGGAGGTCGAGCTGACGGCCAAGGAGTTCGCGGTGCTGGAGCACCTGGCGGTGAACGCGGGCCGGGTCGTGTCGAAGGCGCAGATCATCGAGGCCGTGTGGGACCTCGCCTACGACGGCGACCCCAACATCGTCGAGGTGTACGTGAGCGCGCTGCGCCGCAAGCTGGACGTGCCGTTCGGCCGCAGGTCGATCGCGACGGTGCGGGGCGCCGGCTACCGGCTGGCGCGGGACGGGGGCGCCTGAGATGTCCCCCGGGCGCAGGTTCGGATCCGTCCGGGCGCGGACGACGCTGGGCGCGACGGCCGTCGTGGCCGCAGCACTGATCGCCGCGGGGCTCGCGGTCGTCCTGCTGCTGCGCGCCGAGCTGGGCGGGCAGACGGACCTGCGGTCGGAGGTCGCGGCGCGGGAGGTGGCGTCGCAGCTCGCGGCGGGCACCCCGTTCGGGTCGCTGGAGCTTCCCGACGACGACGAGCATCCCGTGCAGGTCGTGGACGGGACGGGGCGGGTGCGCGCGGCGAGCGAGGACCTGACCGGGATCGCGGGGGCGGCGTCGGCCCCGGCCGTCCCGCCGGCGGACGCCGGGGACGACGACTCCGACGACGATGACGACGACGCTCCGCGCCGCGGCGAGGTCTCCGGCGACGACCCGTCCTTCACCACCGGCGCCGCGACCGTCGACGGCCGGACGGAGGACTACCGGTTCGCGGCGGTCGAGGTGACGACGCCCGCGGGCGAGACCGTCACCGTGCACGCGGGCACCGAGCTGGACGCGTCCCGCAGCACCGTCGGGACGGTGACGCGCTCGATGCTCGCCGGGCTGCCGCCGCTGCTCGCCGTGGTGGCGGGCGTGACGTGGCTGGTGACGCGGCGGGCGCTGCGGCCGGTGGAGGCGGTCCGCGCGGAACTCGCGGAGATCACCGTGTCGGGCGACCTGTCGCGGCGGGTGCCCGTGCCGGAGGCGCGGGACGAGGTCGGCCGGCTCGCCGCCACGACGAACGCGACCCTCGCCGCGCTGGAGGACTCGGTGGCGAAGCAGCGCGCGTTCGTCGCGGACGCGTCGCACGAGCTGCGCAGCCCGATCGCGTCGCTGCGCACGCAGCTGGAGGTGGCGGCCGCGCATCCGGAGCTGCTGGACGTGCCGGGCGCGGTGGACGACGTCGTCCGGTTGCAGCACCTGGCGGCCGACCTGCTGCTCCTCGCGCGGATCGACGCGGGCGAGCGCCCCCCGCCGCGTCCCGTCCGGGTCGCGGAGCTGGTGCGGGACGAGCTCGACCGGCGGGCCGCCGGGGACCGCGTCCCCGTGCGGGCGTCCGTGGACGGCGACCCGCGGGTGACGGGCGTGCCGGGACGGCTGGCGCGGGTGCTCGGCAACCTGCTGGACAACGCCGAGCGGCACGCCGACCGGGTCGTCCGCCTCACCGCCGGCCGGGAGGGGCGGGACGTCGTGCTGCGGGTCGCCGACGACGGCCCCGGGGTCCCGGCGGCCGACCGCGAGCGCGTCTTCGAGCGGTTCGTGCGGCTGGACGACGCGCGCAGCCGGGACGAGGGCGGCGCGGGGCTCGGTCTCGCGATCGCCCGCGACCTGGTGGCGGCGCACGGCGGCACCCTGACGGTCCGGGACGCGCCGGAGGGCGGCGCCCTGTTCGAGGTGCGGCTGCCCGCTACTTGAGGAGCTGGCGGGCCATGACCATCCGCTGGATCTGGTTGGTCCCCTCGTAGATCTGCGTGATCTTGGCGTCGCGCATCATCCGCTCCACCGGGAAGTCCCGCGTGTACCCGTACCCGCCCAGCAACTGCACCGCATCGGTCGTGACGTCCAT
>NZ_QHJN01000067.1:0-39649 GCF_003947565.1 Actinomadura sp. WAC 06369
GCCCCGGGGCGTCCGGCGGGAGGTCAGGCGGTGGGCGGGGCGAGGACGGTGTCGACGTGGTGGTCGAGCACCGCCTTGGCGGCGTCGGGGGAGCGGTGGCCCAGCGCGACGTCGACGCCGAGGCCGGTGGCGAGCGTCCAGCAGATGTCGGCGGCGACGCGGTCGTCGCCGCGCGCCGGGGCGCCGCGGGCGGCGCGGGCGGCGGCGATGAGGCCCGCCGTGAACGTCAGCAGCGCGTCGTCGCCGGGGGCGAGCACGGCGGCCATGGCCGGGTCGGACACCGCCTGCCCGAGCACCGCGACGGACAGCCGGAGCAGCCGCAGGCCCTCCTCGTCGCGGGCCAGGATCGCGTAGAGGCACTCGCGCAGGATCGTCTCGGGGTCGCCTTCGGCGCCCGCCGCCCGGACGGACGCCTCGATGCGGGCGTCGAGCGCCCGCACCGCCCGGGCGACCGCGTCCGCGACGAGGTCCGCCCGCGTCGCGTAGTAGTGCTGGACCTGCCCCATGGACACGCCGGCCTCGGCGGCGACCCGCCGCAGCGTCACGCTCTCCAGCCCGCCGCGGACCGTCAGCGACCACACCGCCTCGGCGAGCCGCCGCCTGCGCTCCTCGTGATCGACGACCTTCGGCACGCGCCCTCCCGTTTTCGCAATGCATGCGCATTGCGACCGCTCTCCGCCCCGGTTACCATGCGGATGCATTGTAACTGGGGCGTGGTGCGCGTCCCGTGCCGCCAGGGGGTTCGATGAAGTTCGTCATGCTGCAGGTCGCCGGGATGCTCCTCCTCGTTCTCGGTGCCCAAGGGGCGATCCGCCTGATCGCCGACCACGACGCCGCGGGGTTGCTGGGCGGGATGCCCGGCGGATTCCCGGCCGCGCTGGTCGTCCACCTCGCCGGGACGCTCGCCGGGATCCTGCTCGCAGGGTGGGCGAACGGGCGGGCGAAGGCGGGCGGGCGCGGGTGACGGTCAGGCGGGCTTGCGGGCGTGGCCGAGGTAGGTGACGACCGGGGGGCCGCCCGGGTCGAGGACGAACCCGGCCAGCGCCGCGACCTCGTCGTCGCCGACGGCGCCGCGGCGGCGGGCCAGTACGGTGCGCACGAGGCCGACGGCGCTCGCGGGCTTGAAGCCGCAGACGTCCTCGGCGTGCAGACCGTGCCGGGACAGGACGGCGGCGACGTCGGACGGGCGCCGCAGCCGGTCGCTCGCGTAGCGGCGGGGCGGCATGATGCGGGTCCACGGGAGGCGCTGGAAGGCGCCGAGGTAGACGAGCTTCGCCGGGACGGTCCGGTTGACGGTGTCGTACACGAGCGCGCCGCCGGGCCGCAGGGCGCGGGCGGCCAGTTCGACGACGCGGTCGAGGTCGCCGGTGATCTCGAAGGTGTCGGCCGCGTACACGAGGTCGAAGGACGCGGGCGGGACGTCGAAGTCCTCGGCGCGCGCGGTGCGGTGCGCGACGGGCAGGTCCCCGGCGGCGGCCTCGGCGATGCGGGTCGCCGCCGGGGACGGGTCGAGCGCCGTCACGTCCATGCCGGCGCGGGCCATGCCGTGCGGCAGCTCCCCGGTGCCGCCGCCGAGGACGAGCGCGCGGCCCCGGGCGAGCCCGTGCTCCGCGAGGTAGGCCATGCGCACGTCCTGGAAGGCGATCGCGCGCAGGCGGCGCCCGTCGACGGCGCCGGGGCGGGTGGAGTCGAGTTCGATGAGCGGTGCGGTTCCCATGCCGGGCGTCCTCTCCCTCGTGAGTTCCCTCAAGATACCAACCGAGTTCCCTCAGGGAACCTTCGGGTAGCCTGCCGGGCATGACCCGTACCCCGCTGTCCGACGCGGCCTGCTCGATCGCCCGCGCGACCGACCTGTTCGGGGACGCCTGGACCGCGCTGATCATGCGCGACGTCCTGCTCGGGATCACCCGGTTCGACGACCTCGCCCGCGACCTCGGCATCTCCCGCAAGGTCCTCTCCGCGCGGCTCGCGCGCCTCGTCGAGGAGGACGTCCTGACCCGCGAGCAGTACCAGGACCACCCGCCCCGCGCGCACTACCGGCCGACCGACAAGGGCAAGGAGCTCTACCCGGTCCTGCTCGCGCTGATGAACTGGGGCGACCGCTGGTACGCGGGGGAGGCGGGCCCGCCCGCGCGCATCCGCCACCGCGACTGCGGGCACGACACCACGCCCGTCCTCGCCTGCGCGCACTGCGGGGAGCCGCTCACGGTGGGCAACACCGACCAGCGCCCGGGCCCCGGCGGCCGCGTCGGCCCCGCCACGCGCGTCCTCGGCCCCCTCCTCCTCGCGCGCGCCGCCGAAGACCCGGACGCGGATCAGGGGCGGCCTCGTCCCGCGGAGGGGTGACGCGGGCCGGCGGACCCGCCTTTGGTCGGGGGCCGGGCGGCGGCGGTCACCCTTCCGGGTGAGGCGGAACATCATCTTCCCGGCGGATTCCGGCAAGCCCGGCTTCGCGGACGATGGGACGAATGGAATGGGTCACGGAGTGGGTCCGGGGGCTGAGCGACCTGCCCTTCCCGCTGCTGCTCGCGGTGGCCGGGGTGCTGGCGTTCGCCGAGTCCGGGCTGGGCGTCGGGTCGGTCGTCCCGGGGGAGACGGCCGTCGTGGTCCTCGGCGCCGCGGCCGCCGACCCGGCCCGCTACCCGGTGATGCTGCTCGTCGTCGCGCTGGGCGTGACGGCGGGCGACCACGTCGGGTACCTGCTCGGCCGCGCGAACGGCGAGCGGATGCGGGAGACCCGCGCGGTGCGCCGGCTCGGCGTCCGGCACTGGGACCGCGCCGCGGCGGCCCTCCGCCGGTACGGCGCCGCCGCCGTGTTCGTCACCCGGCTCGTCCCGGTGGTCCGGACGCTCACGCCCGCGGCGGCCGGGGTCGCGAACGTTCCGTACCGCCGCTTCCTGCTCGCGTCGCTCGCCGGGTCGCTGCTCTGGGCGGCGGTGTTCGTCAGCATCGGCGCGTTCGCGGGCGCGTCCGCGTCCCGCCTGGAGCAGCTCTTCGGCTGGGGCGCCTGGATCCTGTTCGGCCTGGCCGCGGCTGCGGCCGCCGCGGTGCTCCTCCTCCGCCGCCGCGCCCGCCGCGCCCGCGACGAGGCGCCCGAGCCCGCCGCCGAGCCGCCCGCGGTCGCGGAGCGGCCCTGCTCGGACGCCGCGTCCGCCTGACGCGCCGGACCTCGCGGTGACATGTGGGTGTCCGCCCGGTGCGGCTGCCCGCGCCGGTCGGCCATAGAGGGCCCCCGAACGCGCAACGTAGCGTCGCGGTGGCACATCGTGATGCGAAGAATCGTGATGCGACGGAGGGCGACCGAATGACGAACGGTGGGACCGGCACGCGGCTCAGCCTGGGGACGGACGCCGCGCGGAACCTCGCGACGACCGCCAAGACGCGTCCGCAGATGCAGGGCGTCTCGTCCCGCTGGCTGCTGCGGGTCCTGCCGTGGGTGCGGGTCTCGGGCGGGACGTACCGGGTGAACCGGCGGCTCGCCTACCAGGTGTGCGACGGGCGGGTGGCGTTCGTCAACACGGGCGCGCAGGTCCGGGTCATCCCGTCGGAGCTCGCGGAGCTGGCGCCGCTGCGGGGGTTCGCGGACGCGCGGGTGCTGGAGGTCCTCGCTGGGCGGTGCGTGCAGGCGGAGTACGCGGCCGGCGACGTGATCGCGGAGGCGGGGCGCCCGGCCGACCGGGTCCACCTGATCGTGCACGGGAAGGTCGTCCGGCTGGGCGACGGCGCGTACGGGACGCCGGCGCGGCTGGGCGCGCTGGCCGGCGGAGAGTACTTCGGCGCGGAGGCCCTCACCGACGAGGACGCCGTGTGGGAGGCGACCGCGAAGGCGGCGACGGGCTGCACGGTGCTGTCGCTGACCCGGGAGGCGTTCGCGGAGGTCGCGGCGAACTCGGCGGCGCTGCAGGAGCGGCTCGAGCGGTTCCGGGAGTCGGGCCCGCCGGCGGTGAACAAGCGCGGCGAGGCGTCCGTCGACGTCGCGTCCGGGCACGCGGGGGAGCCGCGGCTGCCCGGCACGTTCGTCGAGTACGAGGCGGAGCCGCGCGAGTACCCGCTGAGCCTGGCGCAGACGGTGCTGCGGGTGCACACCCGCGTGGCGGACCTCTACAGCGACCCGATGGACCAGGTGGAGCAGCAGCTCCGCCTGACGATCGAGGCGCTGCGGGAGCGCCAGGAGCACGAGATGGTCAACAACCGGGACTTCGGCCTCCTGCACAACGCCGACCCCCGGCAGCGGCTCACCACCCGGAGCGGCCCGCCGTCGCCCGCCGACCTGGACGAGCTGCTCGCGCGGCGGCGCGGGACGCGCGTGCTGCTCGCGCACCCGCGCGGCATCGCGGCGTTCCTGCGCGAGTGCACCCGCCAGGGCGTCTACCCGAAGCAGACCGAGGTGGACGGCACGCGGGTGACGGCCTGGCGGAACGTGCCGCTGCTCCCGTGCGACAAGATCCCGGTGAGCCGCACCGGGGTCAGCTCGATCATCGCCATGCGCACCGGCGAGGACGACCAGGGCGTCATCGGCCTGCACAAGACCGGCATCCCGGACGAGCGCGAGCCGGGGCTGTCGGTCCGGTTCAAGGGCGTGGACGACCGCGCGATCAGCTCGTACCTGGTCGGCGTCTACTTCTCCGCGGCCGTCCTCGTCCCCGACGCGCTCGGCGTGCTGCACGACGTCGAGACCGCCCGCTGACGCTAGTCGTCGCAGAGGGCCGCGTCGAAGGCGTCCTTCAGCCGCTGCTCCCCGGCGTCGCTCAGGCCCGGCTTGACGTTCACCATGACGGTCGCGCCGCGGCCGTGGCGGGTCGCGCCGCTGAGGGTGCTGAAGCCGACCATGTCGCCGGCGTGGCCCCACACGGGCGCCCCGCACGACCTCGGGACGCGCCGCAGGCCGAGGCCGTACTCCGGGCTGACCTCCGTCGTCCGCATCATCTCGCGCAGCGTCCCGGGGCGCAGGACCCGGCCGCCGACCAGGGCGGTGAAGAACCGGTTGAGGTCGGAGGCGTCCGACACCAGGTCGCCGCCGCCCCACGCGGTGGACGCGCTGAGCCGCGTCCGGTCGAGCAGCGTCCCGTCCAGGCGGACGTACCCGCGGGGGTGCGGCGACGGCAGGCCGGTCGCGGCGCCGGGGGCGCCGGTGTCGTCCAGGCGCAGCGGGTCCAGGACGCGCCGCTCGACCACGTCGGCGAGCGGGTCGCCGGTGACGGCCTCCACGACGAGCCCGGCGAGGAGGTAGCCGGTGTTGGAGTAGGACCAGCCGGTGCCGGGCGCGAACTCCGGCGGGTGGGCGAGCGCGAGGGCGAGCAGGTCGTCGCGGTCGTGCCGTTCGAGGGGGTTCTCGACGATGCGGCCGATGCCGAGGTGATCGAGGTAGTCCGGCAGGCCGCTGGTGTGCTGGAGGAGCTGCCGGACGGTGATGTTCCGCCCGTCGTGGCCGTTGCCGCGCACCGTTCCGGGCAGGTACCGCTCGACGGGCGCGTCGAGGTCGACGAGCCCGTCCTCGACGAGCAGCAGCACCGTGGTCGCGGTGAACGTCTTGGTGATGCTGCCGATCCGCCAGTGGCCCTCGCGCGGGACGGGGGCGCCGGTCCGCACGTCCCCGACGCCGCTGGTGAGGACGGTGCGGCCGCGCCGGTCCCGGACCGCGGCGAGCGCGCCGGGCGCCCCGTCCTCCGCCGTGAGGGTGTGCAGCAGCCGCCGGAGCCGGGGCCGGTCCTCGCCGGCCGCGGCGGGCACCGCGGTCCCGGCCGCGACCAGCCCGGCGAGGCCGGCGACGGCGATCGCCTTGCGCAGCATGGTGTCTCCTTACGCTGGGGAGACCGTCACGCTACGAGCGCCCGTGCCGGACGGTCGTCCCGCCCGGGTACCGGATCCCGTCTGGCTCCGCGGGGGCGGTGCGGCGCGGGCGGCTGTCAGACGCCGCCGCCGGCGCGCCAGTTCGGGTCCCGGCCGGACGCGCCGAGGGCGCGCTCGAACGCGGGCGCGTCCGCCGGGACCGGCACCGGGTCGGCGAACCCGTCGTACTTCCGGTAGATGTCGCCGTGCTCCTCGACCACGCCGAGGACGAACGCCCCGGCCTCGGGCGAGACGCGCAGTTCCGCCCCGACGCTGCGGGCGGCGTCCCAGCCGTGCACGGCCATCTCCTTGATCACCATGGACGCGACGTCGACGGCGGGCGCGGAGCCGCCCCCGAAGTCCACGTCGCCCTCCCACACGGCGGGGTCGGCCCACGCGGCGACGGCGCGGTCGAGTTGGGCGGCATACTCCTCGGCCCACGATCCGCCGGCGGTGAAGTCGCGCCCGGTCAGCTCCTCGGGCAGCGGCTCGCGCCGCGCCCGGTGCTCCAGGCCGTGGGAGGTGTAGAGCACCCAGTGGTTCACCAGCGTCCGCAGGTCGAAGGCGGCGCACGGGGTCGGGTCGCCGAGCCGGTCCGGACCGGCGGCGGCGACGGCGCGGGCGACGCGCGCGGCCTCGGCCGCGCACTCCTTCATGTAAGCGTGGTAGCGCTCGACGTCCTTTTCGTTCATGTGTTCGACCGTATGTCCGCGCGCGCGGCGGCCTCTTGGAGAAAAGCGCCAATATCCTGGGCACATGGGCGAGTTCGGACGGGGCGTGCTGTACCCGCAGAGGCAGGCGTCCATCGTCGACCTGGAGCGGCGTCCGCCCGGCGCGGGCCTGCGCGGGATCGTGGAGCACTACTGGCACGTCCGGTGGCGCACCCCGGAGCCGTACGACACGAAGGTGCTGTCGCATCCGAGCGTCCACCTGGTGTTCGAGGAGCCGGAGCCGCTCGTCTACGGAGTCGACCGCGACCTGTTCGTCCGCCGCCTGGAGGGGGAGGGGCAGGTCCTCGGCGTGAAGTTCCGGCCGGGCTGCTTCCGGCCGTTCGCCGGACGGCCGGTGATCGGGCTGGCCGACGGCAGGTTCCCGGCCGCGGAGTTCTTCGGCCCCGCGGTCGGCGCCGCGAACCGCGAGGTCCTCGGCTCGTCCGACACCGACCTGATGGCGAAGGCGGCCGAGGAGTTCCTGCTGCCCCGGCTGCCCGCCCCCGACCCGGTCGCCGCCGAGGTCGCGGAGATGGTCGAGCGGCTCACCGCGTCCCCGGCCGTGTTCCGCGTCGGGCAGGCCGCCGACCTGCTGCACGTCTCGTCCCGGACGCTCCAGCGGCTCTTCGCCGAGTACGTGGGGGCGAGCCCGAAGTGGGTGCTGCGGCGGGCGCGCCTGCACGAGGCCGCGACCCGCGCCGACCGGGGCGTCCCGGTCGACTGGGCCGCCCTGGCCGGCGAGCTGGGCTACTACGACCAGGCGCACCTGGTCCGCGACTTCACGGCGGCGGTCGGGGAGCCCCCCGCCCGCTACGCCCGCTGACGTCCGGGGTCAGCCGGACGTCTCGACCTCGCGCCGGACGACCTTGCCCGTCGCGTTGCGCGGCAGCGGCTCGGTCGTGAGGCGCCACCGCGACGGCACCTTGTAGTAGGCGAGGCGCTCGCGGGCGAACGCCGCGATCTCGTCCTCCGCCGGGACGGCGTCCGCGAAGACCACCACGGCCGTCACCTCCTGGCCGAGGTCGGCGTGCGGGACGCCCAGGACGACGCACTCGCGCACGCCCGGGAACTCGGCGAGGACGTTCTCGATCTCCGCCGGGTACACGTTCTCGCCGCCGCGCAGGATCAGGTCGGAGCGGCGGGTGGTGAGCCGCAGCCGCCCGCCCTCGACCATGCCGATGTCGCCGGTGTGCAGCCACCGGTCCGCGCGGATCGCCTGGTCGGTGGCCGCTTGGTCCTTCCAGTAGCCGAGCATGTTGTAGGCGCTGCGGACGCACACCTCGCCCTCCGCGCCCTCGGGCAGCGCGTTGCCGTCCGGGTCGCGGATCTCGAGCTGGACGCCGATGACGGGGCGGCCGAGCGTCCCGGGGGCCTCGGCGAGGTCGGCGGGCGTGGCGGTGGCGACGCCGGTGCACGACTCGGTGAGGCCGTAGCTGTCGACGAGGGCGTCCTTGGCCGGCGGGAACACCGCCCGCAGCCGCTCCTTGAACGCGGGCGAGGACGGGGCGGTGGCCAGCGAGAACGCGGTCAGCGACGACAGGTCGTACTTCGCCGCGGCGCCGTGCTCGACGATCCGGTGCGCCATCGTCGGCACCGCGCCCCAGTTCGTCACGCGCTCCCGCTCGATCAGCCCGAGGACGGCGTCCACGTCGAACCGGCCCTCGTGCATGATCACGGCGGAGCCGGTGGCCAGCCGCGGGACGGCCAGGTTGTGCAGGCTCGCGATGTGGAACAGCGGCAGGACCAGCAGGTAGCGGCGGTCGGCGGGGTCACCGGGGACGCCCATCGCGCGCATCAGCGCGTCGTTGAACCGGTGGTACTCGATCACCGACGTGAGGTTGCGGTGCGTGTGCACGGCGCCCTTCGGGCGTCCCGACGTCCCGCTCGTGTAGAGGATGACCGCCGGGTCGTCCTCGGCGGCCTCGGGCACGCCCAGCGCGGCGAGGGTCGCGTCCGGGTAGCGTGCGGCGAGCGCCGGGACGTCGTCCTCGACGGTCAGCACCCGCGCCCCGGCGGTCCGCTCGGCGCGCTTGGCGTCGGCGATGACCAGCACCGGCTCGGTGTGGCCGAGCGCGTACTCGATCTCGGCGGGCGTCCACCAGGCGTTGTAGGCGACGGCGATGCCCCCGGCCGCGAGCACGGCCCAGAACGCCAGGATCCACTCGGGGGAGTTCGCCGCGTTGATCGCGACGCGGTCGCCGGGCCGCACGCCGTGGTCGTCCCGCAGCGCCTTGGCGAGCGACGCCGCCCGCGCCGCGTGCTCCGCGAAGGAGATGCGGCGGGTGGCGGTGACGATGTAGTCGCGGTCGCCGTAGGCGGCGGACGCGGCCAGGACGGCGCCGAGGTTGCGGGCCCGCCCGGTGAACACCGGCAGCCGGGTGCCCAGCACCTCCTCCTCGCGGAGCTCGAACTCGCCGCCGGGGCCGACCAGCCCCTGCACGATCTCCATCGCCGTCATGGCTCCTCCTCGCTGGCGTTGCCGCAGATTCTCATCCGCCCGGCCGGAGGCACCAGACCATTCCGCTGAGCGGGACCGGCGTTTCCGCAGGGGCGCGCACCGGGTTCCCGGTGAGCGGGACTGGACGGCCCGCGTGGGCCGCGTCACATCACGATGGCCGCAACCAGGGCCGCGGCCCGCGGCGACACGCCGACCACCTGGTCCGGCGCCGCACCACCAGGGTCAATCGAACACGGGAGCGCAGCATGGGAACCCTCGACGGCAAGGTCGCGATCGTCACGGGCGCCGGGCAGGGCGTGGGGCAGGGCATCGCGCTGGCGCTCGCGTCGGAGGGCGCGGCGGTCGCGGTGCTCGGCCGGACCGCGGCGAAGCTCGAGACGACGTGCGGCCTCGTACGGGAGCGCGGGGCGCGCGCCGAGCCGTTCGCCTGCGACGTCGCCGACACCGACGCGATCCCCGGGCTCGTGGACGCGGTCGCCGAGCGGCTGGGCGGCATCGACATCCTGGTCAACAACGCCTACTCGGGGAAGTACGGGCCGCTGCTGGGGATGAGCGACGCCGACTTCCAGAAGGGCTTCCGCACCGGCCCGTTCGCGGCGTTCGCGTTCATGCGGGCCTGCCACCCGCACATGAAGGCGCGCGGCGGCGGCAGCATCGTCAACCTCGTCACCTCCGCGATGGTCCGCTGGGACCCGCATACGTACGGCGCGTACGCGGCGGCCAAGCAGGCGCTCCGGTCGCTGACCCGGACGGCCGCGGCCGAGTGGGGCCCGGACGGCATCCGCGCGAACTCGATCGCGCCGCACGCCCTCTCGCCCGGCCTGCGGCGGTGGGCCGACGCGTTCCCGGAGGCCGCCGAGGAGTTCCGCAAGACGATCCCGCTGGGCTACATCGGCGACTGCGAGCAGGACATCGGCCGGGCGGTGCTCGCGCTCGTCCAGCCCGACCTGCGCTACCTGACCGGCGCGACGATCCCGCTGGACGGCGGCCAGGCGTTCTTCGGCTGACGCGCGCCGCCGGCGCACGGGCCTCCCCGCCAAGGACCACGCCCCCCGCCATCACCACCCCCACCCACTAAAGGAGACGACCGGATGAAGGTCGACAAGATCGGACGCCTCGCGGCGGGTGCCCTCGCCGTGGCGCTGGTGGCGTCCTGCACCAGCGAGCGGTCCGGGACCGCGCTGATGCAGGGCGACGGCGCGGGCGGCGGCGGGCAGGCCGCCGCGTCCGCCGAGAAGTTCGGGACGCTGCCGTCGCCCTGCGGACCGGGCGACGCGAAGGGCGCCACGGACCAGGGCGTCACCGACGACGCCATCACGATCGGCTTCGGCGACGACCGGGGCTTCGCGTCCGCGCCGGGCCTGTCGAAGGAGATGGGCGACGCCGTCTCCGCGCTGATCGACTGGTGCAACGGGCAGGGCGGCATCAACGGCCGCAAGATCAAGGGCAACCAGTACGACGGCGCCTACATGCACGCCGCGAAGGTGGTGCAGGAGTCCTGCAAGCAGGACTTCATGCTCGTCGGGCAGGGCTTCGCGATGGACGACGCCGCCGAGCAGTACCGGGTGGCGTGCAAGCTGCCGACGGTCGCGGGCTTCACGGTGGGCCCGAACGCGGCGATGGGGCCGATGAAGTTCGAGGCCGTCCCGTACCCGGTGGACCGGATGAACATCGGGTCGCTGCGCATCGCGCAGGAGATGTGGTCGGACTTCGACGGCAAGACGGACGTGCTGCTGTCGACGTCGCCCGCGGTGACGACCGGGACGAACAAGGTCGTGTCCGCGATGAAGCAGGTCGGCGTGGAGCCGATGGAGTGCGGCGTCCGGCTGAACGACGCGGGCGAGAGCAGCTACATGCCGTTCGCGCAGAAGATCAAGAAGTGCGGCGCCGGGTACCTGTGGTCGTCCGACACCCCCGACCCGGGCCAGTTCAGCCTGCTGGAGTCGGTGAAGCGGGCGGGCGCCGAGCCGAAGTACCTGATGGAGGCGACCTGGTACAGCACCAAGGTCTCCGAGTGGAACAAGGGCTCGGGCGCGGGCGACAACCTGTACGCGGGCATGATCTTCCAGCCGTTCGAGAACGCCGGCAAGGCGCCCGCGGTCAAGCAGTACATGGACCTCGTCGAGGCCAAGGACGGCAAGATCGCGCTGCTGGGCATGCAGGCGACGTCGTCGTTCCTGCTGTGGGCGACGGCCGCCGACAAGTGCGGCTCCGACCTCACCCGGCAGTGCGTCGTCAACGAGCTGGCGAAGGTCCACGAGTGGACGGGCGGCGGGCTGCACGCCCCGACCGACCCGGGCGCCAACAAGCCCGCGAGCTGCGCGCTGGTCGTGAAGCTGACCGGCGAGAAGTGGAACCAGGTCTTCCCGGAGGAGACCGGGGAGTTCTCCTGCGGCGACGACTACGTGGTGGAGACCGACGCCAAGACGTGGGGCACCGAGCTGGACGACGACCGGATCTCCACGAAGTTCCTGACGGACGACGTCATCAAGCCGCAGACCTCGTGAGGCGCACGGCACGACCGATGGGAGGAACTCGCGCATGACGACGTTCCTGACGTACACGATCCTGGGGCTCGTCCTGGGCGCGGTGTACTTCATCGCGGCCTCGGGACTCGTCCTCACCTACAACACCTCGGGCATCTTCAACTTCGCCCACGGCGCGCAAGCCATGTTCGGAACGTTCCTCTACTGGCAGTTCACCAACGTGTGGGGCTGGCCGGTCTGGCTGGCGCTGGTCGTCGTGGTGGGCGTGGTCGGCCCGGCGATGGGCGCCGCGCTGCACGCGGTGATCATGCGGGGGCTGCGCGGCACCGCCGAGGTCACGAAGATCATCGTGACGGTGGCGGTGCTCCTTGGAACGGTCTACCTCGCCCAGTGGGCGTGGAACCCGGACGAGGCGTACACCGTCGACATGTTCTTCGGCGGCGGCGCGAAGATCACCGTTGCCGGGGTGGTGGTCCGCTGGCACGAGATCGTCTGCCTCGCCGCCGCCGTGGCGATCGCGGTCGGCCTGCGGCTGCTGTTCACCCGCAGCCGGACGGGCGTGGTGATGCGCGCGTCCGTCGACGACCCCGACCTCGTGCGGCTGAACGGGCACGACCCGGAGCGGGCCGCGATGCTCGCGTGGGCCCTCGGGTCCACGCTGGCCGTGCTCGCCGGCGTCCTGATCGTCCCGATCAGCGGCGGCGGGCTGGACGCGAACATGCTGACCCTGCTGGTGATCGACGCGTTCGCGGCGGCGATGTTCGGGCGGCTGCGCAGCATCCCCCGGACGTTCGCGGGCGCGATCGTCCTCGGCCTCGCGGCGAACTACGTGCTCGCGTACATGCCGTCCGCCGGGACGTTCGCGGGCAACCTGCGGGTGTCGCTGCCGATGATCCTGCTGTTCGTCGTGCTGGTGGTGCTGCCGCAGGACCGGCTGCGGGGCGCGGCCGTCCGGACCCGGGAGCGGTACCGCCCGCCGACGGTCCGCTCGGCGGCGGTGTGGGGCGCCGTGCTCGTCGCGGTCGTCTACCTCTACAGCCTGCTGCTGTCGGACGGCGGCGTCTCGACGCTCGCGCTCGGCATGTCGTTCGCGATCATCGCGCTGTCGCTGACCGTCCTGACCGGCTACGCGGGCGAGCTGAACCTCGCGCCGCTGGCGTTCGGGGCGGTCGCCACGGTCGTCGCGTTCCACTTCGGGGTGCAGGGCAGCGGCCTCGCGGCGCGGCTCGGGGTGCACGGCGTGCTGCTGGGCGTCCTGGCCGCGGCGGTCGTCGGCGGGCTGATCGCCCTCCCGGCGCTCCGCCTGCGCGGCCTGTACCTGGCCCTGGCGACGATGGCGTTCGGGGTGTTCCTGTCGAACATGGTGCTGCGCGACACCACCCAGCACGAGCTGTTCGGGGTGAAGTTCACGCTGTTCCCCGGCGGTTCCCTCGTCGTCCCGCCGCCGAAGTTCGGCCCGGTCGACCTGCGGAACGGCACCGCGTTCCTGATGACGGCGACCGTCCTGTTCGCGCTGATCGCGATCGGTCTGGCGGCGCTGCGCGCCGGCGGGTACGGGCGGCGGCTCGCGGCGATGAAGGACAGCCCGGCGGCGACGGCGATGCTCGGGCAGAACCTCGTCCGGCTCAAGCTCGGCGTCTTCATGATCTCCGCGGCGATCGCGGGCCTCGGCGGCATCCTGATGTCGTCCGCGACCGGCACCGTCGCGCAGGAGAACTTCACCTTCACCGTGAGCCTCAGCCTGCTGATGCTCGTCGTCGTCGCCGGCATCGGCTACATCACCGGCGCCCTGTTCGGTGGGCTGATGGCGGGCGTCGGCGGCGCGGTGCTGGTGGGGACGTTCGGCGACCTCGCCCTGGAGCACGAGGGGCCCGCGCAGATCTTCACCGCGCTCGGCCACCTCGTCATGGTGCTGACGGCGCTGGTCGGGATGGGCGTCGGCAAGAACCCCAGCGGCGTCGTCCACGACGTCGTCGAGGGCTACCGGGCGATGCGCGGCGCGAAACCGCTCCTCTACGGGGCGGCCGCGTTCGGGGCCGTCCTGTACGTCCTCGCCGTCACCGGCGTGATCGGTTCGTGGACGTTCTCCCTCATCGCCCTCAGCGTGGTCATGCTCCTGCCGGTCGTCGGCCGCATGGTCCTGGAGGAGGGGCGCAAGCGGGAGACGCCGCTCGAACTGCTCGGCGTGGACGAGCCCTACACCGACGAAGTGCGCGCGCGCCTGGACCAGGAACTCGGGCTGCCCGTCACCAGCGGAACGTTGAAGGGAGGGGCCGGTGTCCCCGCGTGAAGCACCCCTGCTCGAAACCCGGGGCGTCACCGTCCGGTTCGGCGGCAACACCGCCGTGGACGACGTCAGCCTCGCCGTCGCCGAGGGCCGGATCACCGGGCTGATCGGCCCGAACGGCGCGGGCAAGACGACGATGTTCAACACCGTCACGGGCCTGCAGAAGCCGGCGTCCGGGCAGGTGCTGCTGGACGGCGCCGACATCACCAAACTGCCCCCGGCCAAGCGCGCGCGGCGCGGCATGGCGCGCACGTTCCAGCGGCTGGAGCTGTTCCTGTCGCTGTCCGTGCGCGACAACGTGCGCGTCGCGGGGGACGTCCTGCGCGCCGGTGGACGCCGCAAGAGGTTCGACCTCGAAGCGGAGACCGACCGGATCCTGGAGCGCACGGGCCTGACCGACATCGCCCACCGGGAGGTGTCGGACATCCCGATCGGGCGGGCCCGCGTGGTCGAGGTCGCCCGCGCGCTGATGACGTCCCCGCGCGTCCTGCTCCTGGACGAGCCCGCGTCCGGGCAGACGGAGCAGGAGACCGAGGCGTTCGCGGAGATGCTCACCGGCCTCGCCGCCGACGGCCTCGCGATCTGCCTCGTCGAGCACGACCTGCCGCTCGTCATGCGGCTGTGCTCGACGATCCACGTCCTCGACTACGGCGCCCTGATCGCGTCCGGCACCCCGGCCGAGATCAAGGAGTCCCCCGAGGTCATCGCCGCCTACATCGGGACGGAGGAGGCCGCATGACGGCACGTCGCCGCCCACAAGAGGCACGCATGACGAAGGCGAAGACGGAGTCCGCGGCCGGGGCCGGGACGGCGGCCGGTGCGGAGCCGCTGCTCGAACTGCGGGGCGTCCACGCCGCCTACGGCGCCATCGAGGTCCTGCACGGCGTGGACCTGGCGCTCCGGCCGGGGTCCCTGCTCGCGCTGCTCGGCCCGAACGGCGGCGGCAAGTCCACCACGATGCGCGTGTGCAGCGGCCTGCACGCGCCGTCCCGGGGCGAGTTGCGGTTCGCGGGCCGCAAGATGAACGGCGTCACCGCGCAGCAGGCCGCGCGGCTCGGCGTGTGCTCGATCCCGGAGGGGCGCGGCGTCTTCCCGAACCTGACCGTGCGGGAGAACCTGTGGGCCGCCACCGGGACGGGCGCCCGCCGCGAGGACGTCGAGGAGAAGGCGTTCGCCCGCTTCCCGATCCTGGCGAAGCGGCGCGACCAGCTCGCCGGGTCCATGTCCGGCGGCGAGCAGCAGATGCTCGCGCTGTCGCGCGCGCTCGGCACCGACCCCGCGGTGCTGCTGCTCGACGAACTGTCCATGGGCCTCGCCCCCATGATCGTTTCGCGGATGTACGAGACGGTCGCCGAACTGGTCGAGGGCGGCCTGTCGGTGCTGGTGGCGGAGCAGTTCGCCCGCACGGTGCTGCCGATCGCCGACACCGCCGCCCTCATGCTCCACGGACGGGTCGTCGCGGCCGGCGCGCCCGCCGAGATCGAAGACCGGCTGTCCAGCGACTACCTGGGAGGTTGACGGAACCATGCTCACCGAGGAACGACGCGAGCAGTTCAAGAAGGACGTGGCGGACGAGCGGCTGAAGACCGACCAGTCCCGCCACGACGGCGCGCTGCGCATCATCGGCGCGCTGCTGATGGTCACCGGGGTCGTCGGCGCGTTCGTCTGCTACAACATCTCGCTCGCGCAGGACGACATCCGCAACGTCGGGTCGCTGCACATCATGGCGACGGGCTTCGTGGGCGTGACCGTCCTCGGCGCCGCGCTGTACGTCGCCGCCGTGCTCGCGCGCGTCCTGCGGCTGTGGCTGCTGCGCCAGCTCGTCGAGTCGCAGGCCCGCGCCGACCAGCTCACCGCCGCCCTCAAGGGCTGACCCAGGCGCGGCCGCCCCGCGGCGCCCGTCGCTCCCAGTGAGCGGGATGTCCGGACCGTCCGGGCATCCCGCTCATTACGTTCGTGCCAGTCGCATCACGTGTTGACGGAGGATCCATGACATCGCCAGTTCCGGACGTGCTCGCCCCCGCGAGGCTGGGACCCGTCACGCTCCGCGACCGCAGCGTCAAGGCCGCGACCCGCGGCGCGCCGTCCGCCGAGTCCGCCCGGGGGAGCGTCCGTGGCTGAGACGACGGGGCGCACCGAGACGATCGCCGGCCTGCTGCTCGCGCGGCTCGGCGACGACCGTCCCGGCCTGCGCAGCCGCGACCGGACGTGGACGTGGGACGAGGTGGTCCGGGACGGCGCGGCCCGCGCGGCGCTCGCCCGCTCGCTGCGCCTGGACGACCGCCCGTTCCACATCGGCGTCCTGCTCGACAACGTGCCCGAGTACGTCCTGTGGCTCGGCGCCGCCGCGCTGAGCGGCGCCACCGTCGTCGGCATCAACCCGACCCGCACCGGCGCCTACCTGGAGCAGGAGGTCCGGCACACCGACCTGCAGCTCGTCGTCACCGACGCGGCGGGCGCGCGGCTCCTCGACGGCCTCGACATCGGCGTCCCCCGCGACCGGTTCCTGCTGGTCGACGACGACGCGTACGCGTCCCGCGTGGCCGCGCACGCCTGCGAGCCCGCCGCGGACCCGGCCGTCACGCCCGCGACCCAGATGCTGCTGCTGTTCACGTCCGGGACGACGGGCGCGTCCAAGGCGGCCCGCTGCTCGCAGGGGCGGCTCGCCGAACTCGGCCGGAACAACTCGGCCAAGTACGACATCAAGCGCGACGAGGTGTCGTACTGCCCGATGCCGCTGTTCCACGGCAACGCCCTCATGGCCCTCTGGGCGCCCACGCTCGCCGCCGGCGGCTGCGTCTGCCTGACGCCGAAGTTCTCCGCGTCCGGCTTCCTCCCGGACGTCCGGTTCTACGGTGCGACGTTCTTCACCTACGTCGGCAAGGCCATCGGCTACGTCCTCGCCACCGCCGAGAAGCCGGACGACGCCGACAACACGCTCACGCACGGGTTCGGCACCGAGGCGTCCCCCGAGGACAAGGCCGAGTTCCACCGCCGCTTCGGCGCCCGCCTCGTCGAGGGCTACGGCTCCAGCGAGGGCGCCGGGATGATCAGACGGGACCCGGCGACGCCGCCGACCGCGTTCGGCCGGCCCGCCCACGACGGCGTCCGCATCGTCAACCCGGAGACCCGCGAGACGTGCGCCCCCGCCGTCCTGGACGAGCACGGCCGCGTCGTCAACGCCGAGCAGGCCGTCGGCGAGATCGTCGACGTGCACGGCGCCGCGAAGTTCGAGGGCTACTACAAGAATCCCGAGGCCGACGCCGAACGCGTCCGGCACGGCTGGTACTGGACCGGCGACCTCGGCTACGTCGACGGCGACGGCTTCCTGTACTTCGGGGGCCGCTCCGGCGACTGGATCCGCGTCGACTCCGAGAACATCTCCGCGCTGCTCACCCAGCTCGTCATCCGCCGCCACCCGAAGATCGTCGACGCCGTCGCGTTCGGCGTCCCCGACCCGCGCTCGGGCGACCAGGTGATGGCCGCGATCGAGCTGCCCGACGGCGTGGAGTTCGCGGACCTCGACTTCGCCGCGTTCCTCGCCGCGCAGGACGACCTCGGCACGAAGGGCGCGCCCCGGTTCGTCCGGGTGTCGCACGCCCTGCCCACCACCGGCTCCGGGAAGCTGCGCAAGAAGGAGATGCAGCTGGAGGGCTGGCGCACCGCCGACCCCGTCTACCGCTGGACCGGCCGCGGCGCCCCCTCCTACGTCCTGATGACCGACGACGACAGGACGGCGCTGCGCGAGGAGTTCGTCGCCAACGGCCGCCGCCGCTTCCTCCCCTGAGAAAGAGAGCCGCCATGGACCTGCGCGAAACCGCCGAACATCGGAAACTGAGGGCCGAGCTGCGCGCGTACTTCGCGAACCTGCTGCCTCCGGACGTCCGCCGCCGCGCCGGCGAGGAGGGCGTCGGCGGCGACCGGTTCCGCGAGATCGTCAAGCGGCTCGGCGACGACGGCTGGCTCGGCTACGGCTGGCCCGCCGAGTACGGCGGCCAGGGCCGCTCCACCGCCGAGCAGTACGTCTTCTTCGACGAGGTGCAGCGCGCCGGGCTGCCGTTCCCGTTCGTCACCGTCAACACCGTCGGCCCCACCCTGATGCGGTTCGGCACCGACGAGCAGAAGAAGGCGTACCTCCCCGGCATCCTGTCGGGCGACATCGTCTTCGCGATCGGCTACACCGAACCCGACGCCGGCACCGACCTCGCGTCCCTGCGCACCCGCGCCGTCCGCGACGGCGACTCCTTCGTCGTCGACGGCAGCAAGGTCTTCACGAGCGGCGCGAACACCGCCGACCACGTGTGGCTCGCCGCCCGCACCGACCCCGACGCGCCGAAGCACAAGGGCATCTCGATCCTGATCGTGCCCACCGACGCCGACGGGTTCTCGTGGAGCCCGATCCAGTGCGTCGGCGGCATGGTCGTCACCGCCACCTACTACAACGGCGTGCGGGTGCCCGCCTCGTCCGTCGTCGGCGACGTCGACGGCGGCTGGGGCCTCATCACCACCCAGCTCAACCACGAGCGCATCGGCCTCGCCGCGCTCGGCGGCCGCATGATCCGCCTCTGGGAGGACGTCGCCGCGTGGGCCCGCGAGGAAGGCGTCATCGACGTCCCGTGGGTCCGCCGCGACCTCGCCCGCACCCACGCCAAGCTCGAGGCGATGCGCCTCATGAACTGGAAGATGACGATGGCCGTCGAGCACGGCACCCTCACCGGCGCGCAGGCCGGGGCGGCGAAGGCGTACGGGACCGAGACGCACATCGACGTCCAGCGCACCCTGACGAACGTGCTCGGCGCCGCGGGCCGCATCCGCCCCGAGTCGCCGGGCGCCGCCCTGCATGGGCAGATCGAGCAGCTCTCCCGGCAGGGCATCGTCAACACGTTCGGCGGCGGCGTCAACGAGGTCCTGCGGGACATGGTCGCCGTGCAGGGCCTCGGCCTCCCCCGGGGGAAGCGGGCATGAGCGCCACCGACGACTACGAAGCCCGCCTCCAGGCGTTCGCCGGCCGCGAGCTCCTCTCCCGCCGGCCCGGCCCGGACCCCGTGAACGCCCCCATGATCCGCCACTGGGTCGAGGCCATGGAGGACGGCAACCCGGTCTACGTCGACGACGAGGCGGCCCGCGCCACCGGACGCGACGGCATCGTCGCCCCCGCCTCGATGGTCCAGGCGTGGACGATGCGCGGCTACGCCGCGACCGTCCGCCCCGACGCGGCCCGCTCGCCGTTCGACGACCTCGTCGACCTCCTCGACGAAGGCGGCTACACCTCCGTCGTCGCGACCGACTCCGACTTCGCGTTCGTCCGGGAGCTGCGGCCCGGCGACCGCGTCAGCGTCGAGGAGCGCGTCGAGTCGATCTCCCCGGAGAAGAAGACCGCCCTCGGCACCGGACGGTTCATCAGCACCGTCAAGACGTACCGGGACGCGGACGGCGAGGTCGTCGCGACGCAGCGGTGGCGCACGCTCCGGTTCCGCCCGGCCGAGAAGGAGGCCCCGAAGCCGCTCCGCCCGCGGCCCGCGATCAACCCCGACAACGCCTTCTGGTTCGAGGCCGCCCGCGAGCACCGCCTCGTCATCCAGCGCTGCGCCGAGTGCAAGTCGCTCCGGCACCCGCCCGGCCCCGCCTGCCCGCAGTGCGGCTCGTTCGCGTGGGACACCGTCGAGTCGTCCGGCGACGGGCACGTCTACACGTTCACGGTCAACCACCACCCGCGGCACCCCGCGTTCGACTACCCGCTGGTCGTCGCCGTCATCGAGCTCGCCGAAGGCACCCGCCTCATCGCGAACATGGCGGGCGCGGACCCCGCGGACGTCGAGATCGGCATGCCCGTCGTCCTCGACTGGCTCGACGCCGACCCCGACCTGTCCCTGCCGATCTTCCGCCCGAAGGAGAGCTGATGGACTTCACCCTTGGCGAGGAACTGGAAGCGGTCCGGGACCTGGCCCGGCAGATCCTCACCGACCGCACCGCCCCCGAACGGCTCCGCGCCGCCGAGGCGACCGGCGTCGACGAACCGCTCTGGAAGGAGCTCGCCGCCGCGGGCCTGCTCGGCGTCCCGCTCCCCGAGTCCGCGGGCGGCGCCGGCCTCGGGGTCTCCGGCCTCGCGATCCTCCTCGAGGAGCAGGGCCGCACCGTCGCGCCCGTCCCGCTGTGGCCCGCTCTCGTCGCCGGCCTCACCCTCGCCGAGCACGGCACCTGCCCGCCGGAGGTCGCGGACGGCGCCCTCCGGTACACGCTCGCGCTCGAAGAGTTCGGCCTGCACGAGCCGTCCGAACCGTCCTGCCGCGCCGTCCCGGACGGCGGCGCCTGGCGGCTCACGGGCACGAAGGCCGTCGTGCCGTCGGCGTCCGCCGCGCACCGGATGCTCGTCTCCGCGACCGCCCCGGACGGCCCCGCGCTGTTCGCCGTCGACACCGCCGCGCCCGGCACGGCCCGGGAGGACGCCCGCACCACCGCGCACGACGTCGCGGGCACCGTCACCCTCGACGGCGCCCCCGCCGAACGCCTCGGCGACGGCGCCCTCGGCACCGCCCTGCGGCTGTCCCGGATCGCCCTCGCGGCCGTCCAGCTCGGCGTCGCCGAAGGCGCCCTGCGCATGACCGCCGACTACCTCGCGGCCCGCGAGCAGTTCGGCCGCCCGCTCGGCACCTTCCAGGCCGTCCAGCACCAGCTCGCCGACTCCTACATCGAGATCGACGCCCTCCGCGTCTGCCTCTGGCACGCGGTGTCGCTCGTCGCCGCCGGCGAGGACGCCGAGCAGGCCGCGCTCGTCGCCAAGTGGTGGTCGGACGAGGGCGGCCTCAACGTCGTGCACCGCACCCAGCACCTGCACGGCGGCATCGGCGTCGACGTCGACTACCCGATCCACCGGTACTTCCTGTGGGGCAAGCAGATCTCCGGCACCCTCGGCGGCGCCTCCGCCGACCTCGCCCTCCTCGGAGCCGCCCTGTGAGAACGAACGTCTCCGTCGGCGACGAGCTGCCGCCCCTCGACGTCCCGCTCACCCGCACCATGATCGTCGCGACCGCCATCGCGAGCCGCGACTACCAGGACGTCCACCACGACCCGTCCCTCGCCGCCGAACGCGGCTCGAAGGACGTCTTCATGAACATCCTCACGACGAACGGGCTCGTCGACCGCTACGTCACCGCCTGGGCCGGGCCCGCCTGCACGGTCAAGGCGATCCGGATCCGCCTCGGCGCGCCCAACTACCCGGGCGACACGATGCGGCTCACCGGCACCGTCACGGCCCTGGACGGCGACGACGTCGAGATCGCCGTCACGGGCGTGAACGCGCTCGGCCCGCACGTGACCGGCACCGTCGTCGTCCGACTGCGAAGGGACGAGGCATGAGCGTGCTGCCCGGAGCCGCCGCCATCGCGGGCATCGGCGCCACCGAGTTCTCCAAGGAGTCCGGCCGCAGCGAGCTGCGCCTCGCCTGCGAGGCCGTCCTCGCCGCGATCACCGACGCCGGCCTCCAGCCGTCCGACGTGGACGGCATGGTGACGTTCACCGCCGACACCAGCTCCGAGATCCACATCGCCCGCAACCTCGGCATCGGCGAGCTGAAGTTCTTCTCCCGCATCGGCCACGGCGGCGGCGCCGCCTGCGGCACCGTCCAGCAGGCCGCGATGGCCGTCGCGACCGGCGTCGCCGACGTCGTCGTCTGCTACCGCGCGTTCAACGAGCGCTCCGGCGTCCGCTACGGCCTCGGCCAGGCCGACCGTCCGATGGACGTCAGCGCCGACCGCGCCGCGTACTCGTGGATGACGCCGTTCGGGCTCAACACCCCGGCCCAGTGGGTCGCGATGTTCGCCCGCCGGTACATGCACGAGTACGGCGCGACCAGCGAGGACTTCGGCCGCATCGCCGTCGTCGACCGCAGGCACGCCGCGCGGAACCCCGCCGCCTGGTTCCACGGGCGGCCCATCACCCTGGAGGACCACCAGGCGTCCCGCTGGATCGCCGAACCCCTCCGCCTCCTCGACTGCTGCCAGGAGAGCGACGGCGGCCAGGCCATCGTCGTCGTGTCCGCCCAGCGGGCCCGCGACCTCCCGCACCGCCCCGCCCTCGTCTGGGGCGCCGCCCAGGGCTCCGGCAACGACCAGCACATGATGACGAGCTACTACCGGTCCGAGATCTCCGGCATCCCCGAGATGGGCCTCGTGGGCCGGCAGCTGTACGCGCAGAGCAAGCTGACGCCGTCCGACATCCAGGCCGCGATCCTCTACGACCACTTCACCCCGCTCGTCCTGCCCCAGCTGGAGGAGCTCGGCTTCTGCGCGAAGGGCGAGGCGAAGAACTTCATCGCGGACGGCAACCTCGAGATCGGGGGCCGCCTCCCGCTCAACACCCACGGCGGCCAGCTCGGCGAGGCGTACATCCACGGCATGAACGGCATCGCCGAGGGCGTGCGGCTGCTGCGCGGCACGTCCCCGAACCAGCCCGGCGACGTCCACCACGTCCTGGTCACCGCCGGCACCGGCGTCCCGACCAGCGGCCTGATCCTCGGAGCGGACGGATGAGCGAGTGGCGCGGCCGGACTCTCGGCACCCGCGAGGCGACCTACGACGAGACCCGCGCGATCCTCTACGCGCTCGCGGTCGGCGCCCCCGCGAGCGCCCTCGACCTCGTGTTCGAGAAGGACCTGCGCGTCCTGCCCGCGTTCGCGCTGACCCTCGCGCAGTGGGCGCCGGACGAACTCGGCCCCGCGGGCGCGTTCGACACGGCCACCGCCGTCCACGGCTCGCAGCGCCTGCGCGTCCGCGAGCCCCTGCCGCCGTCCGGGACCGTCGCGATGACGGCCCGCGTCGGCGAGGTCTGGGACAAGGGGCGCGCGGCCGTCTTCGAGGTGGTCGTCGAGAGCGCGTACTTCGACGCCACGTGGTCGATCTTCGCGCCCGGCGCGGGCGGCTTCGGCGGCGAACGGGGCCCGTCCGCGCGGCGGCGCCCGTCCGGCGACCCGGACCGCACCCTGGCGCTGCGGACGTCCCCGAACCAGGCGGCCCTCTACCGGCTCCTGGGCGACCGGCACCACATGCACATCGACCCCGCGGCCGCGAAGGCGGCCGGCATGCCCCGGCCGTTCATGCACGGCCTGTGCACGCTCGCCGCGATCGTCCTGCCCGTCGCGGACGCCTACGAGGCGCACCCCGCCGACCTGACCGAACTCGACGGCCGCTTCGCCGCCCCGGTCTTCCCCGGCGACGAGCTGACGATCGAGACGTGGCGGGACGCGGGCGCGGTCCTGTTCGAGGCCGCCGTCGGCGACCGCACGGTCATCTCGGGGGGACGGGCCGCCTTCACCGGTGGTCGTCCAGCATGACGTCGAGGCGTTCGCGGAGCAGCGGGCGGCCGAGGTCGTCATAGGCGCGGGCCCACAGGGGGTGGAGGTCCGGGAGGCGCCGCCCGTCCTCGTGGTAGGCGGCGGTGAGTCCCAGCAGGGCGCTCGCCGGGTGGCCTGCGTCGAGCATCCGGTTAGCGTCGGCCAGGACGGCGTCCGTCTCCCCGGCGAAGGAGGGGTGCTCGTCGCCGAAGGCGTCGTGCGGCGCGAGCACGCCGATGCCGACGCCGGACGGGTCGGGTTCGTGGCGCCAGCCGTCCGGCGGGGCGAGCTCGAGAGGGACCTCCGTGTCGCCGCCGTCGGGGCCCACGCCGTACTCGGGGGCGGGACGGACGCCGAGTTCGGCCGACAGGCGCTCCACCTGGGCGACGCGGCGCTCCCCTCCGCTCCGCAGGGCGACGGAGAGCAGGAAGGTGAGGCCGTCCAGGGTGTTCCGGCCGATGACGCCCGGCTCCTTGTGGCCGAACGAGGCGACGGGGTGGTCGGTGCGTTCGAGTTCCGGCGCGGGGACCACCCACCCGATGCAGGTGCCGTTGCCCAGATCGGCGAAGGGCAGGAGCTCCGGGACGGACATGAACGGCACGTGGTGCCGGCGGAACCTCTCCTCGTCGTCGCGGTACTCCCAGCCCGAAGGCGCGGGAGGCGCCTCGCACAGGTCGAACGGCAGGGCGAAGCTCGTCTGCACGCGGAACGGGTCGTAGAGCCCTTCCTCGAACAGGTCGGTCTCGAGGAACCCCTCCTCCCAGGCGATGTCGATCACCTTGGCGAGCGCGGGCGGGGTGGGGAACGGGAACAGGTCGTCGGTCCACTTCGGTCGTGTCGTCATCGTTGAGGAGTGTCGCAGCCACCTGCGACACTTCCCCCGCCACGCGCGGTGACGTGCCGAGCTTTAAAAGAACGAAGCTGTTCCCCTAGCATTCGGGCATGGTCGGCAAACCCCCCAGCCGATGGTTCATCGGCATCGTGCCGGTGCCCGTCCTCTGCTGGCTGGCAGCGACCCGGTTCGTCCAGAACGGCTCGGAGGTCCGGTACTACCTGGCGCTGGGGGCGGTCCTCGCGGTGCTCACCGCCCTGGTCCGGGCGGCCCTCGCGCTCTGGCCGCGCATGCTGGGCGCCCCGCCCGGCCCCTGGTTCACCGGCGCCGTCGCGGCCGTCGGCGTGGTCGTGCTGGCGTCCGACTGGTCCCTGGCAGTGGACACGAACATCCAGGTCATCGTGTTCCTGGCGGGCTTCGTCGCGGTGGTCGGCGTCATCGGGCGGACGGCTCTCGCGTTCTGGCTGCCGCGCCGCGACGCGAAGGCGTGGACGCTGCGGACGAGCGTCCCCGCGCTCCTCGCGCTCGCCGTCATGGTCGTCCTGGGCGCCTTCCCGCCGGGCGAGGTGCGGCTGGACCTGTCGCGGCACGACCTCAACGAGTACGCGCAGACCGTGGGGGACGACCCAGGCAGGTGCGGCGAGCCGCGCTGGGTGGGGCTCTACAAGGTCACGTGCGCGGAGCGCGACGGCGACGCCGTGCGACTGGCCATCGAGGAGCCCTTGGTCCCGACGTACGGGAAGCCCTGGCTCGTCGGCCCCGGCTACTGGAACACCGAAATTCAGGACTGACCCGCTCTCGACCCACCCCGTGCCCGCCCGCACCCTCCACAAGGATCAGAGATGACGAGGCCGGAAACCGCATCGCCCCTCGGCGCGCATCGCGCGACGTACGAGCCCAAGCCGGAACCGTGGATCGGGACGTCGATCGCGGGAGCCGCACTGGTGCTCTCCCTGCCCATCGCCCTCATCGGGACCGTCTGGCTGGCACTGGGCTACGCGTTCGTGCTGGCGGTGTACGGCTGGGCGACGTGGAGCAAGGTCCGCCACGCCGCCCGGGGCAAGGGCGCGCGGCTCGACGTCTTCGCGCGCGGCCTCCGGGTCACCGGGCCCGGCACGAACGTGTTCGAGTTCCGGTGGGAGACCCTCTCGTTCGTGAGCAGCATCATCCACAGCCACAAGAACGGCACCGTCGAGAGCACGTACGTGTACGCGCTGATGGGGGACGACCGCAGGGTGCTCATCATCGGCGACAACGCGGCAGCGCCGCGGACGCACTTCTTCGACGCCGTCGAGACCGTCCGCGGTCCGGCCTTCGTCGACCCGAAGTCGTGGGGCGGCACCATCCAGCGAAGGACCGCCGCCGTGCAGTTGCCCCGTGTCGCGCGAATGATCGAGGACGGCCGGACGGTGACGTTCGGCCCGCTCCAGGTGACCGCGCACGAGCTGAGGACGGCGGACGGGGACGCCGTGCCGTGGTCGCGGATCGACCGGTTCCGCCTGTACGCCGGCCAGCTCGAGGTCAGGGCCGCGGACGTCAAGCGGCCGCTGCTCAGGAAGCGTGTCGGCGAAGTCCCGAACTTCCCCGTCTTCCACGCCCTCGCCGAGAGCCTCCGCGAACGGGCGCACTGACCCGAACCGCCCCCGGGCGCCGACCGATTCGAATACACTTTCGAACATGGTTCCCGGGCTCCTGAGCCTCCACGGCTTCCTGGACGAGGACGAGCAGCGGCGGCTGGCCGCCGCCATCGACGCCGAACCGTGGTCGACGCTGCTGCGGCGGCGCGTCCAGCACTACGGCCACCGCTACGACTACGGCGGCCGCGGCGTGCGCGGCGTGCGCGCCGCCGCTGCCGCCGTGGGCCGCCGCGTGTCCGTCACCTTCCGGACGGTGGAGCGGCCGCTCAACTCTGCCCGAGAGCCAGCGCCTTGAGATCGGCGAGCCCTTCCCGGTAGGCGTTGACGTCGCAGCGGCCCGAAATCCCCTCGACGGTGCCGCTGGACGAGAACTGCAGGACCGAGATCGGCTCGCCGCCGAACTCCTTCCACCACGAGTCCTTGACCTTCTTGTACAGCGACTCCGGCGACCCCGACCCGTTCACGTAGTGCGACTGCCAGATCGTGTCGAAGAAGTCGAGGTCGGGCTTGCCGGTCTGCTCCCAGTACCAGCGGGGGAAGTAGCCGAACACCGGGTGCCCGTCCGTGCGGTCCTTGAACTCCGCCACCCAGTCGCGAGCGGTCTCCGCGTCCGCCCCGGACGCTTCGACGTCCAGCGCGACGGCGAAGGCGGACACATCGCCCGCCTTGTCGAGGAAGTACCGCGCCTGGCCGGCGCCGTCCCCGCCGTGCAGGAAGTGGTACGCGCCGGGGAGGAAGCCGTCGCCGAGGGCGGTCATCCCGTCGCGGTTGTGACCCCAGGTCGGGTTCGTGTACCCGGTCCCTTCGGTCACCTTCGAGAACGCGAACCGGATGCCGTCGCCGTGGACGGCCTCCCAGTCCGGTTCTCCCTGGTAGCTCGCTACGTCCACTCCGAATATCAACGGTGCCTCCTGGGGGCGAGGGGTTGCCGTAACGGATTTTCGCTACAGAAAGTAGCTACCCGGTTCGTTCCTGTCGCTACAGCCAGGTATTCGTGTTGCCCCGCCCACAGGCTTTACTCACGCCCGCCCGGTCCGGTACACCACGCACCGCGTCGGCACCATCCGGTGCGTCGGCGGAGGAAGTGAGTCCGCGCGGCCGATCGCGTCGACCAGTCCGTGCACGGACGAGGCCGCGACGTGCGTCCGTCCGGCGGCCCGCCAGACGCCGTGGACGTCGCGGGAGATCGTCCAGCCGGGGTGGAGGCGCCGGAGGCGGTCGAGCGTCGGCTCGTCGCTCACTCCGCCGGAAGCTTCGCCCACGTGGCCTTGCCGCCCTCGTTGAGTTCCCGAACGCCCCACGCGTGGACGAGCCCGGACACCAGCCGCAGGCCGCGCCCCGACGTCCCGGCCCGGTCCGGAGGCCGCACGACCGGACGTCCCGCACCCCCGTCCCAGACCTCGATCACCACGAGCCCGTCCCGTTCGTCCCGGAACAGTCGGACGACGATCGGCCCCTCCCCGTGCCGGTAGCCGTTCGTCACGAGTTCGCACACCACGAGCCGAGCGGCGAAGTCGTCGCGTATGCCCCATTCGCGGAATTGTTCCGCCAGGAACTTCCGCGCCGCCGCCGGCGCCCGCTCGTCCGCTTCCAGAACCAGCGTGGGAACCTCGGGTGCGAGTGCTGCTGATGACATGCGTGCTCCTCGGAATGTTTCCTCCGTTGTTCGCCTGACCAGCGTGCACACTCCGCGTTAGGCTCGCTACGTTCCGGAATCATCCGCAACACTCGGGGGTGTCATGTACGCACGAGAAGCACTGGACCCGTCAAGGTCGCTGTGGCATTTCATCGCGGTTCACCTGCGGCGATACCGCGAAGCGTGTGGAATGTCCGGGCAGGCTCTCGCCACCGCTCTCGACTGCGACCGTTCGACCGTTTCCAGGTACGAGTCTGCGACGCTCAAGCTCAAGCCCGCCCACGCGAAGATCATCGACCGCCTTTTCGAGGCGGACGGCATGTTCGCTGACCTGATCGGTTTCGCGGCACGGGCCGACGAAGGCGACTGGCTGCTCTCTCTGACGGAGTTCGAGAGTCGCGCGACCCGCATCCGGATGTGGGAGTACGCGGTCGTGCCCGGTCTGCTCCAAACTCAGGAGTATGCGCGTGCCGCGCTCATGGCAGGAGTCGCCAACGACTTGGACGTCGATCTCGACCGGAGAATGTCGCGCAAGGCCGCCATCTTCGAAAGAAGCGATCCCCCACGTGTGACCGCGTTTCTGAGCTGGGCGGCCCTGAGGCAACTGGTCGGCACGCGGGACATCATGCGCGGCCAGGTCGCTCATCTGGTCGAACTCAGCGAGCTCCCGCACGTGAGCATTCGTGTGCTCGAGAACGAAGCCGGTGCGCATCAGGGTCTGGAGGGGCCGTTCATGCTGCTGACGGTGGACCAGCGAGACATCGCGTACATCGAGGCGACCACGCGCGGGTGCTTCCTCACTGACCCGTTCGATGTCCAGGAGATAGCAGTAAGGTACGACTCGATAAGCGACCGAGCTGCCCCGGTGGCTCCCTCTCGAGCCATTTTGGTGGCCGAACTGGAGAGGCTTTCATGATCGAGTGGCGGAAGTCGAGTCGCAGCAGCACGAGCGGTCAGTCCAACTGCGTGGAGGTTGCGGACGTCGTCGGAAACATCGCCGTGCGTGACAGCAAGGATCCGGGCGGGCCGAGACTCGTCGTCCGCCGGGAGGTGTTCGCGGCGCTGGTGGCCGACCTGAAGCGCTGATGCCGGTGTCCCGTGTGTTGCGCGGTGGCTTTGCGCGGATCGAGTCGGCTGCTCGTGATGGTGCCGAGGTGCGGGGCGTGGTCGACGGGGCCGGACGTGCCGGCCGGTGCCATCGTCGGCCTGGTGTGCCGCCGCACCTGACCGGTGTCCAGACGACCGATCCTCGCCGTGCCCCGCAACACGGTGAGAGGACCGGCCGTCCGTTGCAATAAAAATACAGCATCGTCTTTTTGCATGTGGCCGTCTCGGCGGGTTGCGGGTCCCGCCGGCCGTCAGGCGGACTCGGTCGGGAGGCCGGCGGCCACCCAGTCCTCGATGCCGTCGCGGTACTTGCGCACGTTGGTGTAGCCGAGCGCGGTCAGGCGGTCGGCGACCTGGCCGCTGTTGGGGCAGGCCGGGTTGGAGCAGTAGGTGACGATCGCGGCGCCGCGGTCGGGGAGCAGGGTCGGCGCCTGCGCGTCCACGTCGTCCCGGACGAGCGGGACGGCACCGGGCAGGTGCTGCTTCGCGTAGTACTCCCCGCCGAGTGCGTCCACGACGGTGACGGCGCCCGCGTCGATCGCGGCCTTCAGTTCGTCGCGGGTGATGAGTGCGGTCATGGTGATACCTCCAGAGCGAGAACGGATTATAGTCCGGTTCATGGCTCAGGACGATACCGGACCACGGTCCGCTTCCGCAGTGCCGCTCGAACTGCTGCGCACGCCGCCGCCCAAGGAACGGGCGGACGCGGCGCGGAACCGGGCGGCCGTGCTGGACGCGGCCGCGCGGCTCTTCGCCGAGCGGGGCGTGGACGCCGTGTCGATGGACCAGGTGGCGACCGCGGCGGGGGTCGGCAAAGGCACGCTGTTCCGGCGCTTCGGGGACAAGGCGGGCCTCGCCGCGGCGCTGCTGGACGCCCGGGAGCGCGTGCTGCAGCAGGCGATCCTGGAGGGGCCGCCGCCGCTCGGCCCGGGGGCGCCGAACGCGGAGCGCGCGGTCGCGTTCGTCGACGCCTACCTCGACCACCTGCTCGAACACCTCGCGCTCGTCCGCATGTCGGAGACGGCGGCGCCCGGGGCGCGGTACCGGATCGGGGCCTACCGGTTCTGGCACCGGCACCTGGCGATCCTGCTGGACGGGACGCCCGACCCCGAGCACGCGGCGCACGCCGTCCTCGCGGCGCTGGCGGCCGAGCACGTGGCGGCGGTCCTGCCGGACGTCGGCGAGGTGCGGCTCCGCGCGGGCGTCCGGCGGCTCGCCGCGAGCGTCGCGGCGGGGCCGGCCTGACCTACCGGGGGCGCGGCGGGTCGCCGGGCGCGGCGGCGAGCGCGGCGAGGTAGCCGTCCAGGATGCGGGTCTGCCGCTCGGGCGGGAAGTCCTCCGGGCTGAACAGCGCCTGCACGATCAGGCCGAGCGCGAACGACTGGACGGCCGCGGCGAGGTCGTCCGGGTCGGAGGGGGGCAGCTCGCCCAGGCGCTGCGCCGCCCGCACCTGGTGCCGGATCAGCTCGCGCGCGCGTGCGTAGCGGGCCGCGTGCCCGGCGGCGAGGTCGGGTGCCGCCAGCGCGGTGTCCCACGAGCTGATCCAGATCCGGTTGTCCGCGGCGGCCCCGGGCGTGGACGGCAGCATCTCCAGCAGCATCGCGCGCAGCGCGCCGAGCCCCTCGGGCTCGCCGGTCGCCCCGCGCGTCGCCGTCCGGTGCTCGTCCAGGAGCGCCAGCGCGTACGAGACGAGGGCCTTCTTGTTCGGGAAGTAGTGCGTGAGCAGGCCGGTCGTCGCGCCCATCTCGGTGGCCACCGCGCGCAGCGTCAGGCCGCCGAACCCCTGCGCGGCCAGGACCCGCCACACCGCCCCGGACACTTCGCGGCGTCGTGCTTCGTGGTCTCCCTTGTGGCGCGGCATGCCGACAGGCTACATTCACATAACGCGTGTTATGGAAATGGGAGGTCTTATGGACACCGAGGTCAAGGACGAACTCGACCGGATGATGCGCGCCCTGTTCGGCGCGTTCGCGAACGTCGGCGGCACCGGGCCGAACCTCGGCGTCATCCGCGAGATGTTCCTGCCGCAAGCCGTGATCATCAAGAACGTCGGCGGCGAGACCGAGGTCTACGACATCGACTCGTTCATCGCCCCCCGGCAGGAGATGCTCACCGACGGGACGCTGACCGAGTTCTCCGAATGGGAGATCGCCGAGGAGACGGAGATCTTCGGTTCGATAGCGCACCGGTTCAGCGCCTACGGCAAGTCCGGCTACCGTGACGGCGCATGGTTCGAGGGGGCCGGACGGCAGACGACCCAGTTCGTCCGGACGAGCGCGGGGTGGAAGATGGCCTCGGCGGCCTGGGACGACGTCTAGACGCCGACCCAGCGGCGGTAGGCGTCCAGGTCGACGTTGCCGCCGCAGACGACGGTGACCACGTGCCGGTCGGCGAACCGGGCGGGGTCCTCGAGGATCGCCGCGACGCCGAGCGCGGCGGACGGCTCGACCACCAGGCCGGCGTGGTCGAACAGCAGCCGCATGCCGGCGACGATCGACGACTCCCGCACGAGGACGGCGTCGTCGGCGACCGCCAGGAGGTCGTCCAGGACGGCCGGGATCGGACGGCGGCCCGCGACGCCGTCAGCGATGGTGTCGGTCGGGCCGGTGGTGACGACGCGCCGCCGGTGCCACGAGTACGTCATCGCCGGTGCCCCGAGCGGCTGGACGCACACCACCTCGGCCGCCGGGGTCCGGTTCTTCACCACGTGGCCGACGCCGGTGGCGAGCGCCCCGCCGCCGAGCGCGATGAGGACGGCGTCGAACGGCGCGTCCGCCAGTTCGAGGCCGATGGTCGCGGCGCCCTCGCAGGTCTCGAGGTCGAGGCTGTCCTCGACGAGGCGGACGCCGCCGTGCCGCGCGATGGCCGCCGCGCGGTCGCGGGCCGCGTCGAAGTCGCCGTCCACGAGCTCCAGCCGGGCGTCCAGCGCGCGGATGCGGTCGAGCTTGGCGGCGGGCGCGGCGCGCGACGCCACGACGGTCACGTCGAGCCCCCGGGCGCGGCCCGACCACGCGAGGGCCTGGCCGAGGTTGCCCGCGCTCGCGCAGACGGCGGCGCGCGGCCCCTCGGCGGCGAGGCGGCTCGCGACGACCTCGGTGCCGCGCCCCTTGAAGCAGCGGACCGGGTTCGCCGTCTCCAGCTTGATGCTCACCGCGCACCCGAGGACGCGCTCCAGCGCCTCGCAGCGGTACAGCGGGCTGTCGAGGAAGACCGGATCGATCACCCGGCGCGCGTCCCGGATGCGGGCCTCGTCGAGGCGCGTCCCACTCACGGTACGGCAGCGTAGCGCCGACGGCGGGGGCGGTCAGCGGAGCGATGCGTCGAGCCGGCGCATCAGCTCGCCGGGCCGTGCGCCGCCCGGGGGAGCGGGCGGGTAGCGGCGCAGGACGGCCACGACGGCGGGACGGGCGAGGGGCCGGGCCGTCGCGAGGTGTTCGGCCCCGGCGTCGGGGTCGTCTCCGGCGGCCAGCTCGAACGCCCGCGCGGCGTGGGCGGCGGCGCCGAGGATGTGCTTGACCTGCGTGGCCTTCGCCAGGGGGTGCAGGTAGGCGGCGCTGGCCGCGGCCAGGGCGGCGCGCGCGGCCTCGCCCGCCGCGGCGTGCCCCGCGTCGCGGGCCTCCTGGGCCGCGCGGTGCGCCGCCCACGCGGTGTCGCGCAGCAGCTTGGTCCGCCGGGCGCCCGCCGCGAACGCCCGCGCGGCGTCGAGCGCGGCGCGCGGACGTCCGTCGCCGGGACGCGCGTCCTCGAAGAGCGCCAGCGCGGGGGCCGCGCACGCCGCCGCGAAGCCCGTCACCTCGCGGAGTTCGGGCAGGGAGAGCTCGATCGTCGCGGCGTCGTCCGCCATGGCACCGCCTTCAGCCGGGGGAACGGGGGTACTTCGACCGTATCGTTGAACCCTCGATGTAAACTGCGGCGACTTTTGGACGCCTGGTGCCGGGCGAACCTTCAAACGAGGATCACTCACGGGGTGGCGAGAGCCTCCCCAGCGAACCGGTCGACCGCCACGGCCCGCCCCCGGCCGTCGTCACGCCGGGGGGCCGAGGAGGACGGGCAGGGTGCGGGTGCTGTTGCTCAGCGGGGTCGCCAGCGGCTCCGGCTCCCCGGACGCGTCGGCGGGCGCGAGGTCGGGGAAGGTGGTGAACAGGGATTCGAGGGCGATCTCCACCTCCATCCGGGCCAGCGCGGCGCCCAGGCAGAAGTGCTCGCCGTGCCCGAACGACAGGTGGTCCGGCGCGGGATCGGACGGCCGGAACTCGGCCGCGTCCTCGTAGCGGCGCTCGTCGCGGCCCGCGGCGGCGTAGCAGGCCACGACGGCGTCGCCCGCGCCGATGCGGACGCCGTCCAGGTCGACGTCCCGGGTGGCGTAGCGCATCGGGAAGTAGGCGACCGGGGAGTCCCAGCGGAGGGTCTCCTCGACGGCCGCGCTCCACGGGAGCGTCCCGGCGCGCAGCCGCGCCAGCTCGCCGGGATGCGCCAGGAGGGCGCGGATGGCGTTGGTGATCAGGTTGATGGTGGTCTCGTGCCCGGCGATGAACAGGGTCATCACCATGTCGTGCAGCTCCCGCTCGGTGAGGCGGTCGCCCGCCTCGTCGCGGACGGCGATCAGCGCGCTCGTCAGGTCGTCGCCGGGCTCGCGGCGGCGCAGGTCGATGACCTCGGCGAACAGGGCGCGCAGGGTGCCCATGCGGGACGCCGCGTAGTCGGCGTCGTCGGTGACGCGGATCAGCGCGTCGGTGAGTTTGCGCAGGTCGGTGTGCCAGGTCTCGGGCATGCCGACGAGCTCGCAGATGACGTTGCGGGGGAGCGGGTAGGCGTAGTGCCGGCGGAGGTCGACCGGGCCGGGCGCGCGGTGCGCCAGCTCCGCGAGGAGCGCGGCGGCGTGGTGGGCGACGCGGGGCCGGAGCCGGTCGACGCGCCGCGCGCCGAACGCCTTGCCGACGAGCGCCCGCAGCCGGCGGTGCTCCGCCCCCTCCTTGGTGATCATGGACTGGGCGGTGACGATGTTGTTCAGCGGCCAGTCGCGCGGGACCCGGCCCGCCGACCAGTCGGCCCAGTGCCGCAGCTCCTTCGACAGGTCCGGGTGGACGAGCGCCGCCTGCAGGGTGTCGTGGCGGGTGACGGCCCACGCGCGCACCGGCCCCGGCAGCTCGACCGGGACGACCGGGCCCGCGCGGCGCAGCCGCTCGTTCTGGGCGTGCACGTCGCGCATCCGGCCGTCGACGGCGATCCGGTCCGGGCGGATCCGGGCGGCGGCGAGGCGGTCCTCGGGGACGGCGGGGGCGCGGCCGTGGTAGAGGGCGCTGACCAGCTCTCCGGCGGCGGGCGCCTGGCACAGCCCGTGGCCGGAGAAGCCGGCGGCGTACAGGAAGGCGGGGGTGCCGGGGCGGCGGCCGATGAACGCCGACCGGTCGGGGCTGGCGTCCCTGGGGCCGGTCACCGCCGTCCGCAGGCCCGCCGGGTCGGCGGCCGGGTAGGTGCGGGCGAGCTGCGACTTCACCCGCGCGAGCCACTCCTCGCGGTCGGTGCCCGGGTGGCCCATGCCGATCAGCAGCGCGCCGTCGCGGGCGCGGGCCAGCAGCCCGCTGGCGGCGTGCAGGGTCACCGGGATGTCCGGCAGGCCGGGGACCGGGCCGGTGAGCAGGAGTTCCTGCACGGCCGCGCCCGTCAGGGGGACGTCCACCCCGGCGGCCGCCGCGATCCGGGGGGACCACGCCCCGGCGGCGCACACGATCGCCCCCGCGGTGACGGGCCCGTCCGGTGTCTCGACGCGTCCGGCCGCGGCGTCCACCGAGGTGGCCTCGCAGTGCGTGCGCAGGACCGCGCCCGCCCGCCGGGCCTCGTCCGCGAAGTGCCGGACGATCCGGCGCGTGTCGCTCACGAAGGCGTCGGGCGACCAGGCGGCGGCGAGCAGGCCGGGCTCGTCGACCAGCGGGTTGCGGCGCCGCGCCTCGTCGGCGCCGACCAGCTCCACCCGGACGCCCGCGTCCCGCTGCGCGGGCAGCTCCGCCTCGAACGCCGCGACCTGCTCGGGCTCGGTGAACAGCACCAGGTACCCGACGCGCCGCATCGGCAGCCCGGCCGCGGCGTAGGCCCGCAGGCTGCGCGCGGCGAGGCGGGAGCCGTCGGGGTCGCCCGCGAAGTAGGAGCGCAGCACGTCGGCGGTGGCCCGGGAGGCCCCCGACCCCAGCTCGCCGCGCTCCAGCAGCGTCGTCGCGACGCCGTCCCGGGCGAGGTGCGCGGCGATCGACAGGCCGATCACCCCGCCGCCGATGACCACCGCCCCGGTCATGCCGGGCACGCCTCCCGGCGCAGGTGGTGGCCCACGCTCCACGGGAACAGCTGGAGGTTCCAGCCGCCCAGGCAGTTCACGTAGAGGGCCATCTGCGCCATGAGGGCGAGGAAGTCCGTGCGCCGCTCGATCCGGCCGGCGGCGTCGAGCGCGCTCTCGGTGAAGTGGTGCAGCGTCTCCAGCCCGCAGTAGCCGAGGAACTCCGCCGGGGTCGCGGTGAGGATGCGGGCCATCTGCCGCAGGCAGTCCAGCGGCATCTCCTCGGCGGCGGCGCGCACCAGGCCGCCGTAGGCGCAGTAGCCGAGCGGCCGGGTCTCGCCGTTGACGAACAGCAGCGTGGTCAGGACGGTGTCGAAGCTGCCGGCGCGGGAGGCGATCCGGCCCTCGTGCAGCTCGACGAGCTCCTCCGGCGGGTGCGTCCAGACGCGTTCGGTCTCGGCGTGCACCTTGCCGATCAGCGCGTCGACCGTCGGGTCCGCGGCCTCCAGCCGCGGCACCCGGCACTCGCCGTCCTCCTCGCCGTGCCGGGCCACCTCGGCGAACACGGGCCGCTTGGACGAGTACACCGCGTCCCACACCGCGCGTCCCGCCTCGGCGAGGGCGTCCAGGTCGGCCGCGCGGACCCGCCCGACCGGTGTCGCGGGCATCGGCTCGGTGAGCTCCCCGTACTTGATGCCGAGGTGCTGGAGGCGCGAGCAGAACACGGTGCCGTCGGGGACGGTCCGCCGGTCCACCTTCTGCTCGGCGGGCAGGTGCAGCAGCTCGTGCACCGGCGCGACGTGGAAGAGGTGGTGCCCGGCCACCAGGGCGTGGCCTTGCAGGCTGCGGTACGGCAGCGCGTTCCACAGGGCGTCGGCGAGCGCCGGGTTGCGCCCGTCCAGTTCCGCGCTCACCGTGATGCCGAGCTCCGCCCACTCGATCTGGATCCGTCTGTCCCGCACGCCTGCCCCCAGGTGAGATACCGCCCGAACATCCCTCGCACGCGTGATGTAACCAAGAGTGCGTGATTGATTACACTATGGAAGTAAAATGCGCATAGATCACTTGCCGGTCTCGGCCTCCGCGCCGGGATCGGGGTCGATGCCGAGGACGGCGAGGAAGGCGGACGTCGCCGGGGTGCGGCCGAACCGGCTCCACACGGCGTGCTCGACGCGGGCCGGCGCGTCCGTCACCTCGATCGTGGTGACGCCGGTGAGCCGGGGGACGTAGGCGGACGGGAGCATCGCCACACCGAGGTTCTGTCCGACGAGCCGGTCGATGAATTCCGCGCTGGTCACCTCGAACGCCACGTCCCGGTCGAGCCCGGCGTCCGCGAACGCCAGGTCGGACTGGGCGCGCCCGGCCGTCCCGGCGGGCAGGTCGACGAACACCTCGGACGCGAGCCGCCGCAGGTCGACCGCCGGTTCGCCCGCGAGGGGGTGGTCCGGCGCGACCACCGCGACGAGCCGGTCGCGGGCGAGCTCGCGGGCGGCGACGCCGCGCGGCCGCGCGGTCGTCGGCAGCCCGAGGAAGGCGATGTCGAGCCGCCCCTCCCGGACCTGCTCGGCCAGCTCCTCGCTCGCGCCCACCCGCAGGCTGATCCGCACGTGCGGGTACCGGCCGCGGAAGTCGCGCAGCGCGGCCGGGACGTCGACCGCCGCGACCGTCGGGATCAGGCCCACCGCGAGCCGTCCGCGGATCTCCCCGACGGCCGCCGCGACCTCGGCGGCCGCGCGCTCGGCGGCCTCCAGGCACTGCCGGGCCGCGGGGAGGAACGCCTCCCCGGCCGGGGTCAGCCGCACCCGGCGGCTGGTGCGCTCGAACAGCCGCGCGCCGAGCTCCCGCTCCAGCCGCGCGACCTGGTGGCTCAGCGCGGACTGGACGACCAGGCACCGCTCGGCGGCCCGGGTGAAACTGCTTGTCTCCGCGACGGCGACGACGTAACGCATCTGCTGGAGCTCCATCCGGAGATCGTCACACGATCTCCGGGGTCGCCCCCATCCCCATGTCCTCGCGCGCCCGGACGTCCGGCGGACCGTGCACGGCGGAGGCCGCCCCCGCCGGCGCGAGCGGGAACGGCCTCCGGTCATCCGGGAGCGGTGGTCAGTACAGGCCCCACAGCTCGTAGCTGGCCCACGGCGCGGAGCTGCCCTTGCAGTCGTAGGACTGCCAGCCGGAGCGCACGCCCGCCTCGCCGGCGGCCTTGCAGCTCGCGTACCAGTAGAACGTCTGCCCGGTGTTGTGCCAGCTCGCGGCGTGGGCCGGGGTGACGAACGCCCCCGTCGAGAGCGTGGCGCCCGCGAGCGCGGCGACGACTGCGGCCTTCTTCAGGCTCATGAACCCTCCATGGGTGACGGTGCACATCGGTGTGGCTACATTGTGTGACGATCCATCGAAGTGCCGGTATCCGAGAAATTACGTACAGCCACGACAACGCAACACAGAGTGACTCAAAGGTAAGGCGGAGGCCACCCGGGCGTCGAACTTCGCCCACCCGCACGCGGATCCCCATCTAGGCATTGACAAGATGGTGGCGCGCGAGCGAATCTAGACAGTGTCAAGTTCAAGTGAAGGAGGCACCGCAATGGCACCGTTGATGTTCCTGATCGGAGGCACGCTGGCAGGTCTGGTCGCGGGCCGGTCCGGGGTCCGGCGGCTGCGGCCGTGGCCGGTGGCCGTGCGCGGCGGCCTGGCGCTGATGTTCACCGTGACCGGGCTCGCGCACTTCGTCGGCATGCGCGACGAGATGATCGACATGGTCCCGCCCGCGCTGCCCGCACCGGAGTTCCTGGTCACCGCGACCGGCGTCCTGGAGCTGGCCGGCGCCGCCGCGCTCCTGCGGGGACGGACCGCGCCGTGGGCGGCCGGCGGGCTCGGCCTGATGATGATCGGGATGTTCCCGGCGAACGTCCACTGGGCGCTGAGCCGATCGGACCTGCCGTGGGAGGACCAGCTCGTCCCGCGGACGCTGATGCAGGTCGTCTTCGTGGCGGCCGCGCTCAGCGTGCCCGCTCAGCACCTGCGGGCCGTGCGGCACCGCCCGGCCGGCACCCCGACCACGGCCTGACGCACTGTCAGGCGAGCCTCCCGGCGCGGCCCTCGCGCCGGCGACGGCGTCCGCGGCGTACCGGTTCGGCGTCTACCGGCTCAGCCGCCGAGCCGTTCGAGCGCGAACCCCACCCCGACGAGCGTGCACAGGAACAGCGCCGACAGCCCGCTGCCCTGCACCACCAGGACGACGAACGTCACGGCGCACGCCAGCGTGAGGACCACGAGCGCCCCGATCGCGACCCGGACGGCCCGGCCCGGCGGCACCTCCGGCGCACCCAGTGCCACGACCTCGACGGCCTCGCCGCGCTCGACGGTGAACCGCACCCGCGCGCCGTCCTCCAGCGGCAGGCCCGGGCTCCGCACGGCGCGGGACCGGACGCGCACGTCCGGCCCGCCGTCGTCCGGCACGATGAAGCCGTAGCCCCGCTCGTCGTTGAACCACCTCACGCTGCCCTCGGCCATCGCATCACCCCCGCGCTATGCCCGTGACGTTAGCGGCACGGTCCGTATCGCCCGGGGCGGCGACATGGACGCCCGACGGCGCGTGCGTTGCGGGCCGGTGACGCCGATCAGCCGAGCCGCACCCGGCGCCGCGCAAGGTCCACGCCGAGAACCACCACCTCGACGCGGACCCCCTCCCTGGGGCCGTCCGCGGGTCGACGGGCGGGCCGTTCCAAGTCGCGTTCCAAGCGAGTTCCAAGAGGCGCGGCGCAGGCTCGTGGGCATGAGCACCGACATCCGCGCCAGCGCGCCGTTCACCCAATCCATGGTCGTCATCCACCGCGGGCTCCGGCGCGAGTCCCGGCTGCTGGCCGAGCTGGTCGCCGCGGCCCGTCCCGGCGACCGGCGCCGCGCCCGCGCGCTCGCCGCGCACCTCGCCGACTACCTGCTCGGCCTGCACAACCACCACCACGGCGAGGACGAGCTGATCTGGCCGCCGCTGCTCGCGCGGGTGGACCTGGACGCCGACGTCGTGCTGCGGATGGAGGCGCAGCACGAGCGGGTCGCCGCGTCGGTCGCGCGGCTGCGCGAGCTCGCCGCCCCGTGGGCCCGCACGGCGGACGCGTCCGCCCGCGACGCCCTCGCGGACGCGCTGGCCGAGCACCGGGCCGTCCTCGCCGAGCACCTGGACGACGAGGAGGCGAACCTGCTGCCGATCGCCGAACGCCACCTCACTCCGGACGAGTGGGGCGCGCAGGGCGACCACTTCGTGCGGAACACCCCGAAGACGAAGATCCTCGATTTCCTCGGCATCGTGCTGGAGGACGCGACGCCCGCGGAGCGCGCGGAGTTCCTCGCCGCGCTGCCCGCCCCGGCCCGCGTGCTCTGGCGGCGCTTCGGGGAGCGGCGCCACGCAGCCCGGATGCGGCGGCTCCGCGAGGACGTCCGCACGTCCCGGGCCGGCGCCGCCCTCGCCGCGCTCACCGGCGTCGGCATCGCCTGCATCGGGCTGAGCTTCCTCATCGACCCGGTGGGGACGGCGGCGGGGTTCGGCCTCCCGGCGTGGCCGGCCGGGGAGGCCGCGGCCTGGCTGGAGATCAAGGGCGTGCGCGACCTCGGCAGCGGCCTCGCCGTCATCGCGCTGCTCGCCCGCGGGAGGCACGAGGCGCTCGGCCGGGTGATGCTCGCGTTCTCCGCGATCCCGGCGGGGGACATGCTGACGATCCTGCGGCACGACGGCTCGGCGGCCACCGCGTTCGGCGTCCACGGCGCGACCGCCGCCGCCGTCCTCGCCTCGGCCCTGCTCCTCCTCCGCGCGACCCGCCGCTGACCCCGGACCGACCCGGCGGCGTCATGACGGCTCGTGGCCGCGCCACCGGCGCGCGCCGCCGTCCCCGGGGTCCGAGGCCGCGGTGAACGACACCACCGCCGAGCCGTTCGGCGCGTCCCGCCCCCTGACCCCCGCGCGGGTCGGCGGCGGGACGCGCCGCCCCGCGCGGGGGTCAGGGGGCGGGGCGGTAGGGGGCGGTGACGGCGACCGCGGAGTAGCGCATGGTGAAGGCGCCGCCGAGTGCGTCGA